>CAZCJY010000066.1:5874-11774 GCA_964498975.1 uncultured Methylocystis sp. | reverse complement strand
TTGTCGAGAAAGTCCCGCACGAGATAGATCGCCGGCTTGGGCGACCAGACGAAAGCCGGCGCGCGGCCCATTGCCTCGGCAAGCGCAACTCCGATCTTGTTCTCGAGCCCCGAGCCGTCCTCTATCGAGAGCGGCGGTTGATTCTTGGCCGCGCAAATCCGCAGCGCTTGCGCGTTGGTCTGCACAGGCGCCGAAGGTTCTGCGAAAGCGGCGCCGACCGCCAGCAATGAGCCGGCTGCGGCGAGCGCGCGAACGCTCGTAACTAAGGGACGCGACATTTTATTGGCTTTCCACCAGCATCTGGTTCGATGACGCGGCCGCTCGGATACGGGGTTGATCCGAGCGGCGGCTCGGCGTCGCGAGAGCGGACGCGCCGCTCTCGCGCCGAGAAAGGCTGCTTAATTGGCCTTGTATTCGCCGATGCTCAGGTCGTCGTATGGACCCTTGCCGTCCAGTGAGAACACCATGACGCCGCCGCCCATCTGCGTGTAGTTGGCGAGCTGTTTGAAGGCGCCCACGGCGCCCAGGCCCGCGGTCGGATCTTGCAGATCGAACACGAGACCGACGCCCGGCCAACCGCCGACGCCATACATGATGGCGACATACTCTACGCCATTATGCTGATAGACGATCGGATGGCCGATGACGCCGGAAGGAAGCTTGAACTTCCACAGCAGTTCGCCGGTGTCGCTGTGACGCGCCTTGATGAAGCCGTCGAGCGTTCCGTAGAACACAATGTCCCCGGCTGTCGCGGCGGTGCCGCCCCAAACGGCGAAGCGCTCCATCTTGTCCCATTTGAACTTGCCGGTGATGGCGTCATAGGCCTTGATCTGGCCCAGACCCTCGCCCTTGGCGCGGTCGCCTTTCGGTCCCGGGAACATATTCAATGTCGCGCCAACGAAGAACTGACCTGCGCGATAGGGAAGCATGAAGGGCTCCCAATCCATGCAGATATGGTTCACGCCAAGGAAGAAGAGCTTCCGCTCGGGGTCGTAGGAGTCGAGGCCCTGGTTGTGATAGCCCATCGCCGAGGGGCAGATGTCCTTGGCGAGATGGTCCATGCGCGTGCCATATTCGGGGTCGCGCACCGGCAGGCCGCTCGCGAGATCAACCTTTTTGAACACATTGACCGTGTCGTCGATCTTATTCGCCGAAACGAGATCGCCATTGGTGCGGTCGAGCGTATAGACGATGCCATTGCGGTCGGGATGGGTGAGAAGCTTGCGCTCCTTGCCGTCCTTGTCCTTCTGCTCGGAGAGCATCATGAAGTTGATGCCGGCATAGTCCCATTCGTCGTGCGGGGTCTTTTGATAGCCGAATTTGGCGAGGCCGGTTTCGAGATCGCGGCCCCAAATGGTCATCGTCCATTTATTGTCGCCCGGACGCATCGTCTCGTTCCACGGCGCAGGATTGCCGCTGCCGTAATAGACGAGATTCGTGCCGGGATCATAAGCGAACCAGCCCCAGCTGGTGCCGCCGCCGATCTTCCAGGCGTCGCCTTCCCAGGTCGACGTGCCGAGGCCCTTCTGGCCGTAATGCGGGTTCTTGATGTTGAAGTCGGGCGCGAGCAGCAGCTCTTCGTCCGGCCCGGTCGCATAGGCGCGCCACTTCTGCTCGCCGGTCTTGACGTCATAGGCGGTGAGATAGCCGCGAACGCCGAGTTCAGCGCCGGAGCTTCCGATGAGAACAATGTCCTTATAGACATGCGGCGCCACCGTCAGGGTTGAGCCGACTTTGAAGTCGGAGTTTTCGACCTTCCAGACGATCTCGCCGGTGTTGGCGTTGAGCGCCGACACATTGCCGTCGAGCAGCGTCTTGACGATGAGCGGCGGCGTCCTGCCGTCTCCCGGCCAGTAGGCGAGGCCGCGATTGACAAGATCGCAGCAGGCGACGGCGCGCGCGGCGGCGTTCTGCTTGGGTTTGTCCTGCCACAAGATGCGGGTCGGATCGTCGAGATTGAGAGCAAAGGTGTAATTGGGGAAGGAAGTGTGAACATACATCTTGCTGTCGGCGACGATCGGCGCGCCTTCGTGGCCGTTCAACAGGCCGGTCGAAAAGGACCAGGAAACCTTCAGATTCTTGACATTCGCCGCATTGATCTGCTTTAGCGTGCTGTAATGATTCGAGCTATAATTCTTGCCCTGCATCACCCAGTTGTCTTCGCTCTTCGAGAGATCGTCGAGCTTGTCGGCGCGCGCGGCGGAGAAGCCGATCGGCGCCGCCGCGAGCACGGCGAGAAATGACACAGACGTTAGAAGCTTTTTCATTGGTTGAATCCTCCCGATTGGCCGTTCGGCCTTTCGCGCTTTCGGAACGTGCGCGCTTTCCCGCAGGTACGGAGGCCGGTGTTTTCGGCCGCGCCGCAATCCGTGATCGCCAACGCTCCAGTTCCCTTGCAGGAACTGCGCGAAGACAGCGATGCTCGGGCATTTAAGTGACGGGGCTTGTTCCTGTCTTTATGATTTGTGAGTAAGTTCTGACGGGAAATATCGGCAATGATATAAACGATATTTCCCTGTGGCGCGGCCGCGTTTCTTATTGCCTCCTTCCGCCCCGCGAAATGAACCTTGAGCCCGATGCCTCCAATCTCTTCGATCTCCCTTCGCTGCGAAACCCGTCGCGCGTCCATGGCGCCCATCCCGCTGTTGTTTGCCGCGGGCGCCGTCGCCATCGCAATATTGGCGGGCGCGACAATAATGCGTCCGACGCTCGCGGCGCTTTATCCGCGCGACGCGCGGCGACTCATGGACGAACAGGATTATCGCCGCTATCCCGGCGCCGGCGTTCTCATCTGTCAGACGGATATGGGCGCGATCGAGCGCGGCGCGGCCGCATGGCTGATTGGCGCGCGCGATCTCGTCGTGCTCAACGCGCATAATTTCGTCGACAAGTTGTTGCGTCCGACGCGGCCCGTGACCGACTGCTACTTCCAGATCGGCGACGAGTCGGCGGCGTTCGAGCCTGAAAGCCTCAAGCTCGGCGCTGACGTGGCGACAAAAGCGCTCCACATCACGGATGATTGGGCGCTGCTGAGGTTGACGCAGCCTTTGACCGAGAGAATCAGTCCTCAGCCGGCGCCTGACGCGGCCGGCGTGACGAGCGGCGCTGCGCCGCTTTCGGTCACGATGGTGTCGCCGGCGGGACACGCGAACTCGCCTCTCGCCACTAGCGCCGAGGCTTGCGAGATCAAGCAAATCGATCCGCCAAGCGAGGGCGACGTGCGCCGCGCGCGTCACAATTGCAACGACGGCTATGGCGGGTCGGGTTCGGGTCTCTTCACGCAGGACGGCCGGCTCATCGCCCTTCACAGCGCGTCGCTCGACATGAATCAGCGTCGCCCCTTCGACATCGAGGCGCATTATGGATCCGCGCTGTTGTTTGAAGGCGCGCTGCTTGACGCGATTAGGAAGGAACTTGCCGCGCGCCGTTAAATCAAGGCGCGGCGCCGCGTGGCGGCAGGCCTGCATAAAATTCGGCGAGCGCTAAGCGCTCGTCCTCGCTCAGACGCGCGGCGACTTCATTCATCGCGCTTCTCGACTTTCGCGTTCCATCCGCGAAGGCGCGCAATTGTTCGACGACGTAGGATGGCTCCTGACCCGCGAGCGGCGGCGCCTCGTCGTCGGCGCCTGTCGCATCGACGCCATGACATTGGCTGCAGGGCGTCACGCCATGAGCGCCGTGAATATGGATAAGCGCGCCATTTCCCATGATCGTTGACGTCGTGCCGTTCGCCGCTGGCCGCAGGGTTGAATAATAGGCGCCGAGATCCGCCATGTCTTGCGGCTTCAAAAACATCGCGGCGGCGCGCATCTCCTCATGTCGGCGCAGCCCATTCGCAAAGGCGAAGAGTTCGCGCGCCACATAGGACGCATTCAGTCCGGCGAGACGCGGGAGTCCGGCTTTTCTTGACGATGCGGGGCCGTGACAGCTCTTGCATGGCGGGCCGCCATTGACGCCCTTCGCCGATATTTCAGCGCCGCGCAGCTTGTCTGCGTTCTGCAACAGGGCGCGCCAATCTGGCGCCGTCCGGTCTCCAGAATTGATCGTCGGTTCGCCAAGCTCATGTGTCCTAGAATTGCTTTCGTCTGTCCCCGCCGCATTGGACGAAAGACTCAGTATGAGCAAAGACATCGCGGCGAAGCCGAATCCGACAGCTCGCCTGCCGAGGACGCCAACTGTTCCATCGATCTTCATTTGAGCCTCATTCGGGACGGGTCTCCGTCGATCGCGTCGCCCGGCACGTTATTGCAACCCGACGCGAGACGCCAACAAAGCTCGGATATGCATCGGCAAGATCGGGCGCCCCAAGACGAATGTAGCTTGCGCTGGTTTCGGCCTGAGACGCACGCATGGTCTGTCGGCGCCGCTGCCGACAGCTTTCTGCGCATGGTCTCTGGATCGTAACGCTTCTGTCGTTAATTGCGAGCGATGCTTGCTCTCGCCGACGAGCGCTGCGATCATATGGTCGCCGATGAGTCGGCCCTCACGCCTTTCTCAGACTCTCCATTATCCAACCGGATATCGAAGCCAACATCTCGCTGGAGCAGGCCATGCCGCTTGGGACGGATTTCATCCTCAATGCGTTAGTTTCAGAAAGCGTCGATCATTTATTCATGGTTCCCGGCGGCTTGGTCGATCCCTTTCTTCCCGCTCTTGGACGACAGACGGCGTTGACGCCGATCGTCGCCGCGCAAGAGGGCGGGGCGACTTATATGGCAGATGGTTACGCGAGGGCGAGCGGGAAGTTCGGCGCCGCGCTGTGCATCGGCGGGCCGGGCCTTGCCAATACAGTTACCGCGGTCGCCACGGCGCAGACCGACGGTTCGCCGGTATTTCTAATGAGCGGCGAGGTGGCGACGCTTGTCGAAGGCTTAGGCGTGTTTCAAGACGCCAGCCCTCAGACGCTCGACGACGTCACGACCATGAAGGCGATCACCCGCTATTCCTCCTCCATCGACAATCCGAGAAATTTGCCGCATCTGTTCAAGCACGCTTTGCTGCAGCTTCGCACGCGGCCTGCCGGGCCAGTGCATCTTTCTTTGCCCGGCGATTGTCTGGCCGCCGAACTTTCGGTCGAGCATTCGCCAATCGATCCAGCGCTAACGAATCCCAATTCGCTCTCACTGGCCGCCGCGCAATCATCGCTTCGACATTTCTTGAGTTCGCCTGGCGCCGAAGCTCCCGCCAAGATCGCGATTCTGGCCGGATCAGGGGTTGAACATGCGCGTGCCGCACATGCGTTGCGACAATTCGCCGAGCTTTGGCGAATCCCCGTCGCCACAACGCTGAGAGCGAAGGGTGTTTTTCCAGAAGATCATCCTTTGTCGCTCGGCGTCTTCGGCTACGCCGGAACACATCATTCTCGCGCGGCCCTGACGGATGCGTCGCTCGATCTGCTGATCATATTGGGGTCGGGATTGAACGAGCGCGATACGATGCATTGGGCGCTGAAAATTAAGCCGGACGCCGTCATTTGCGTCAATCTCCTTCCATCGGCCATTGGCGCGAACACGCAGAACGGCGGCGTCGTCGGCGATTGCGGCGCCTATCTGACCTATCTGCTCGATCACAGCGACGAACTGCGGCCGTCGTTACAAGCGAATCTAGCAACGCGCGCCGCCTGGCTGTCGGACATTCGTTCAAAAGCGCGCCTGCAAGATCCCGAAAACTGCGACAGCGACGCGGTTCCGATACATCCTGCCCGCGTGATCAGCGAATTGAGAAAAGCCTTCCCGCGCGATGGCGTCTTGGTCGTGGATTCCGGCGCGCATCGCGCCTTTGCCGGCCATTATTGGGAATCATACGAACCTCGAACCTATATTTCCGCCACCAATCTCGGGCCAATGGGTTGGGCCGTCGCCGCCGCGGTCGGCGTCCAATGCGCGCAGCCGCGGCGGCGA
>CAZCJY010000066.1:0-5864 GCA_964498975.1 uncultured Methylocystis sp. | reverse complement strand
CATTGGACGCCGACCGCCGCGGCAGCGGGTCGCCGTCGTCACCGGCGACGGATGCATGCGCATGGGCGGCATGGAGGTCGCCACCGCGGCGCGCTATGGGCTGCCCGTCATCTTTGTCGTGATCAATAACGCCGCGCTCGGAAACGTTTGGCTCCGCGCTCATGAGAAGGGGCCTATTCCCGACGAATTGACTCGCTTGCCCGACCACGATTGGGCGGCCTTCGCGAAGGCCTTGGGGTGCCGCGGCGAAACAGTGCGCGCTCCGGCCGATCTTGCCGGCGCCTTTGAGCGCGCGCTGCAGGGCGCAGGCCCTTGCCTCGTCGATGTCAAAGCCGACAAGGCCTTTACGACGCCGGTGAAAGACTGGGCGGAGGCCATCGCAGCCTATTCTTATCATGAGTGAGAGGAGGCACTGATGGCCCAGCTACCGTTCGATCCGGCGAAACTCTCGCCTTCCGACCTCGCGCGATATAATCGCATGGTCGATCGGCGCAAGGCGCAGGGCGCCGGCTTTGGTGGCCCATACGCCGCGCTGATGAATCATCCGCAGCTTTGCGAGAAGGTGGAGGACCTCGGTTACTATCTTAAATTCCAAGGCCATCTTCCGCGAGACGTCTATCAGTTCGTGGTTTTATGCGTCGCCAGAAAAACCGGAGCCGCCTTCGAATGGATCGATCACGTCGAACATGCCGAAGCGGCGGGGGTTCCCTCTTCGATCGTCAGCGCCCTGCAAGAAGACGAAGATTTGGAGAACATATCGATGCCGCCTTATGACGTCGTCGCAAAAGTGCTGGCGTCGACATTGTCATGGAAGAATGTTCCGCAGGCGCTTCAAGATGCGAGCATTCAGCGATTCGGAATCGAAGGCTTTGTCGAATTGGTGGTCTTGTCTGGCTTCTATCAGATGTTTTCCGCCATCAACCAAGGCTTCGACGTGGCTCTGCCGCCTGGCGCGCCGGAGCCCTTCAAATGAAGGTCTCACATTCCTTCGACAACTGGTTCGCCGGCGTTGAGCCAGGCGAGAATGCCGCCGCCGAAATGGGTGTTCGCATCGCGCCGCCCGGAAAGCCGGGCCTGTTCCATCGCCGACACGGATCGACGGCCGGAGCGGCAATAGATCACCACTTGCTGGCCGGCGTCGGCGACCGGAAGCTTGCCGGGATCGAATTTCGACAGCGGATTGAACAGCGCGCCTTCGATGTGGCCGGCGGCGTATTCATCCGCCTCGCGAACGTCGACGAGCAGGATGCGCCCTGCCGCGAGGCCCGCTTTCAGTTCGTCGAGACTGATATCGTTAAATTGACCAGCGCTCATCCGTCGCATTCCCCAGTATGGTTTCCGCATGCTTCGCACGGGGCGCCGCCGCCGTCCAGAGCAGCAGGTTAACAGTCTGATTTTAATGAAATTTCTAACAGTTCCTGCTTCAAGGAGCGGGCGGGGGGCGCGTTTGGCGCGTGACGTAAATTCCCCGATGGGGGAGCGATCTTTCATAGTTGCGCAACTTCTCGTTTACGTTTGCGGGCGAAGGTGGCCTCTCGCGCCGGGCGCTTCGAAGGTTCATCCTGATGCAGTTGCGACACATCGCCACTCGGACGCCCGAGGCTCTCGTCGCGCCGGCGCAGCCGGCTGCGCCCGGCTCTGGAGAATCTTCGGCGCCGTCGGCGACGGCCGGCCCTGACGCGCTCGCCGTTCTCGCTTCGATCGGCGAAGTCGTTTATGAGTGGGACATTGCGGCGGATCGCCTCGAATGGGGCGCCAATCTGGCCGAAGCGCTCGGCGACGTCGCAAAAGCCGACCTGTCATCGGGATTCGCTTTCGGGGCGAGAATCGCGCCCGAGAGCAAGACATCGCGCTTTGACGCCGTGTTTCAGGCTGGTCGTTTCGATGAGGGAGACGGCGTCCCCTATCAGGTTGTCTATGCGCTCACGCCGCCGAGGGAATATGGCCCGGCGCGGCTCGTCTGGGTCGAGGACGCCGGCCGCTGGTTCGCCGGCCCCGACGGCCGCCCGTCACGGGCCCATGGCGCCATCCGCGTCGTCACCGAACGGCATGAGAGCGAGCGCAAGCTCGCGCTCGGCTCTCAGATCGATCCGTTGACGGGGGTGCTCAATCGCGCCCAGCTCGCCGAGCATGTGCAGCGCTTCCTCACGCAGAGCGAGCGCAGCCGCAAGTCCTTTGCAGTGCTGCTGGTCGCGCTCGAAAATCTTTTCGCGCTAAATCGCACCTATGGCTATGACGTGGGCGACGAGGTCATCGCTGGCCTTGCGCGGAGGCTCAGACAAAATCTGCGCACATGCGACATTGTCGCGCGCCACGCAGGCAATAAATTCGCGCTCGTTCTCGACAATTGCGACACCGAGCAGACACAGTCTATCGCGCGCCGTCTGCTCGACCTGGTGCAGGCGACGCCGTTCGACACGGCGGCCGGATCGATCCCAGCGACCATTCGCTTAGGCGGCGTCATTGCGCCGCGCGAGGGGCGCGCGCCCGATGTGCTGCTCCAGCGCGCCGGGGAGGCGCTCGATCTCGCGCGCCAGCGCCACAACGGGCGATATGTTCTCTACAGCGCCTCGCTTGCGCGCGAGGATTCGCGCTTGCGCGCGTTGCAGATCGCCGACAGCATCGTTTCCGCATTAAACGACCGGCGCGTCGAACTGGCGTTTCAGCCCATCGTACATGCGGCGACAGGAGAAACGGCGTTTTACGAGGCGCTGCTGCGCGTGCGGTTGTCGGACGGCTCCACCGTCACGCCGAGTTCGATCCTGCCGATCGCCGAAAAAGCCGGCCTCATGCGCCTGCTCGACCAGCGGGTGATGGAACTCGCCTTCGAAGAACTCTCGCGCAGACCCGATCTGTGTCTCTCGGTCAACTGCTCGATCGCGTCGCTGCTCGATCCGGAATGGCCGGATCGATTGGGGCATGCGCTGACGATCAATCCTGGCTCCGGGGAGCGGCTGACGATCGAGATCACCGAGACCAGCATGATCGAGGATTTCGAAATGACGCGGCGGCTCATCGCCTCTTGCAAGCGCCTCGGCGTTAAGGTCGCGATGGATGATTTCGGCGCCGGCCACACGTCGTTCCGCAATTTGCGCGAACTCGAGTTCGACGTCGTCAAAATCGACGGCGCCTTTATCCAGAATGTCGCGATGTCGGCCGACGATCGCTTCTTCGTGCGCACGCTCATTGATCTCGCGCGCCATCTCGAGCTCAAGACGGTGGCGGAATGGGTCGAGGACGAAGAGACCGCGCACATATTGCGCGAGTGGGGCGTCGATTATTTCCAGGGTTCTTATTACGGTAGCGCGCAAGCCCGGCCTGAAGGTCTGGCCCCACGACCTTCGGCGACAGGCGCGCAAAGCGGAAAGTCAAGCCTTTAGACGCGCCTCATCCCGTATTGCGCAGGCCCGCCGCGATGCCGTTGATCGACATCAGAATGCCTTCTCGGATGTCGTCGCCGCTGTCGCCGGCGCGATGCCGCCGGATCAACTCGACCTGCAAATAATTGAGCGGCGCGATATAGGGGAAGCGATGCCTGAGCGAGCGTGCCAGCGCCGGATTATCCGCCAGCCGCTCCTTGGAGCCGAGGATTTTCTCCAGCGCGTCGGTGGCGCGGGTGTGCTCGGCCTCGATCATGCCGAAAATGCGCTCGGCGAGGGAGCGGTCCTCGACCAATTCCGAGTAATGGTGGGCAATCGACATATCCGTCTTCGACAGGATCATGTCGATGTTTGAGAGAAGCGCGCGGAAGAACGGCCATTCCTGGCTCATGCGGCGCAGCAGCGCCAGCTGTGCCTTTTCGTCCTTTTCGAGGAAGCGGGCGATCGCCGCGCCAAAGCCGAACCATCCCGGCAAGGCGACGCGCGCCTGCGCCCAGGAGAAACTCCACGGGATAGCGCGCAGGTCTTCGATTCTCCGCGAGGGTTTGCGCGAAGCCGGGCGCGAGCCGATGTTGAGCGAGGCGATTTCCGTGATCGGCGTCGAGGAGAAGAAGAAATCGACGAAGCCTTCCGTGCCGTAGACGAGGCCGCGATAGGCCGACATGCCGGCCTGCGACAGTTCTTCCGCCGCCTCCAAGAATTCCGGGGGCGGGGCCTTGTGCTGCGAGAGCAGCGTCGCTTCCAGCGTCGCCGCCACCAGCAGTTCGAGATTGACATGGCCTATCTGCGGATTGGCGTATTTGGCGGCGATCACCTCGCCCTGTTCGGTCAGGCGAATTTGACCATTCACCGTGCCGGGCGGCTGCGCGAGAATGGCGTCGTAGCTCGGACCGCCGCCGCGGCCCACCGTGCCGCCGCGTCCGTGGAAAAGGCGCAAAGTGAGATTGGGCATCGAGGCGAAAAATTCGGCGAGCGCGGTGGAGGCGCGATAAAGCTCCCAGATGCTCGTTAAGATGCCGCCGTCCTTGTTGGAGTCGGAATAGCCGAGCATGACGTCCTGCTGCGCGCCGGAATTGACCACGAGCTTCACAATGCCTGGAAGCGCATAGAATTCGCGCATGATCGGCGCGGCGTTGCGCAAATCGTCGATCGTCTCGAAAAGCGGCACGATAATGAGATCGGCGACGACCTTCTCTGAATCGCGCGGATCGAGCGTGCCGCGCATCAGGCCACATTCCTTTTGCAGCAGCAGCACTTCGAGAAGGTCGCTCACCGTCTCGGTATGGCTGATGATGTAATGGCGGATCGCCTCTTCGCCATAGAGCCGGCGCATCTCGACGGCGCGTTCGAAGATCGTCAGTTCGCTTTCCGCCCGCTCGCTATAGGTCGCGCCCGGCAGTCGCACGGGGCGCGGATCGCAAAGAAGCTGCATCAGCAATTGCTGCTTTTCCGCTTCGGGCAGCGCCGCATAGTCCTCGGCGACGCGCGCGACGCGGAGAAGCTCGGCGAGCGTCTCCTCGTGACGATCGGAGCTTTGCCGAAGATCGAGCGTTGCGAGATGAAAGCCGAATACTTCCACGGCGCGGATCAGCGGCTCGAGGCGCTGCGTGGCGATGACCTCGCTGTGATGCACGCGCAGCGACTCATCGATGGTGACGAGATCGGCGAGCAACGCCCAGGAATTTGCGTAAGGCTCGCCAGGCGCAATCGCGTGGCGCGCCGCCTGTCCGCCGGTGAGCTTCTCCAATGTGCCCGCGAGGCGCGAATAGACGCCGATGAGGGCGCGCCGATAGGGCTCGTCGTCGCGATGCGGATTGTCGTCGCCCGAGCGCGCCGCAAGCTCCTCCAACGCCTTGGTGCAGCCGGCGTAGCGGCGCGAGATGGAGAGTTCGGCGCCCAGTTCATGCACTTCGACGAGATAGAAGCGCAGCGCCGTTTCGCATTGCATGCGCATCGCGGTCGAGAGCGACTCGGCGGTCACATTGGGATTGCCGTCGCGGTCTCCTCCGACCCAGGCGCCCATACGCAGGAAGGGCGGGACGCGCAGGCCGTCGAGACGTTGCTCGATGTCAGCGTAAAGGCGCGGAATTTCGCGCAAGAAAGTGGAGCGATAGTAGCTAAGCGTATTCTCGATCTCGTCGCGCACGGTCAAGCGCGAATGGCGCAGCAATTCCGTCTGCCAGAGTTGCGAGACGCGAGCGCGCAGCTGCATTTCGTTCTGCGCGCGCTCCGACTTGCTGCGCATATGTTCGCGTGCGGCGAGCAGCTTGAAAATCGCGTGCTCCGTATCGAGCAGGCTCTTGCGGCGCACTTCGGTCGGATGCGCGGTGAGCACCGGCGAAATCCATCCGCGCGACAGCGCCTGCGCGATCTTCCCGGCGCCGACGGCGGCCTTGCGCAGATTCGCGAGCGTCGTGACGAGGCTTGGCGCCCCGGTGAAGGCGCCCGAGCCGCTCGCCTGCGCGCGGGCGCGCTGCTGCAGCG
>CAZCJY010000065.1:11612-11960 GCA_964498975.1 uncultured Methylocystis sp. | reverse complement strand
AATGTCATCACTGTCACGGCAGCGTGAACTTCGACGACCAGTTCTATCACGCAAGCACGCGCGAGATCGAGACGCCGTTCCACAACACCGGTATTTACAACATCGACGGCAAGGGCGCCTATCCGGTGCCCAATCGCGGCGTGTTCGAATCGACCAACACGCCCGAGGACATGGGCAAGTTCCGCGCGCCGAGCCTGCGCAATATCGCCGTCACCGCGCCTTATATGCATGACGGCAGCGTGCCGACGCTCGAGGAAGTGATCGACATTTATGCGGCCAGCGGCCGGAATGTGACGAACGGCCCGCAGGCCGGCGACGGCCGCATCAATCCGCATAAGAGCGAGCTCA
>CAZCJY010000065.1:0-11602 GCA_964498975.1 uncultured Methylocystis sp. | reverse complement strand
TCTTTCCGCGCAGGAAAGGAGCGATCTCATCGCCTTCCTGAAGACCCTGACCGACGATGAGTTTTTGCATTCGCCGCGCTTCGCTAATCCATGGACGGACAAGCAAAAGGCGCACATCGATAGTAAAGGCACGCAAGCGAATTGATAAATACGTATCAATTTTTAAAAATAAAGCATATAAAAAATATATTGTTGACACGTGATAGTATTTATGATAGAATTAGGCGCTCTAAACTATATATTTAGTTGAAGAGCGCCTTATGGACGTGCGTTATTATTTCGCGCGAGGTGAGGCTTATTTTAACCTGTAACTATAGGAGGCTACCATGGCTATCAAGATCGTGAAGCGCGTCAAGCTCGACGTCATCGGCCGCTCCGGCGCGTCATGCGGCTCGGCTTGCTGGGCGTAATCGCTTGAGATGCGGCGCCGTTCGTCGAAAGACGGGCGGCGCTCGCTCTCGCGCAAGGCAATTCTTCAGACATTTTCAAACGGGACGGTCGGCCATGCAGATCGGCTTCAATTTCACTTTAAGCGACACGCACGACATGGTTCGGCGGCTGATCGCAGAACGCCACGTCGATTATTGCGAATTGTTGATCGACAATTTTCTCTGCGTGCCGCCTGCCGAGATCAGGAAGCATTTCGATTGCCCGTTCGGCTTTCACATCATGTTTTCCGAATTCATCGATATGGACCTGGAAGAACTCGCCGACATGGGCAAGCGGCTGCGTGTCTATATCGATGAATTGAACCCTCTCTATGTTTCGGATCACGGCGCTTGCTTCACCCATCGCGGTCGGCAGCTCTTCCATCTCGGCGAACTCGACTATCAGGCGGACTATGAGCGCGTTCGCGACCGGGTGGAGATCTGGCAACGGATGCTCGGGCGCCAATTGCTCATCGAAAACTACCCCTCAATGCTCGAAGGCGGCCATGACGCGCCGCGATTCTTCGAACGGCTGATGAAGGAAACCGGCGCGGGCGTTCTGTTCGACGCATCCAACGCCGTTTGCGCCAAGCATAATTGCGGCGCGGCGCTCGACGCTTGGGATCAAGTCATCGCCGCGAACCGCCATTACCATGTCGCCGGCTACAGCCGGGCCTCGACGCCGCCCCATGTCGTTCACGACTCCCATTCAGAAGAGCTCGCCGCCGACACGATCGATTTCCTCACTAGGCGCCGCGCGATTTTCGACAAGCCCGGCGCCACCATGACCTATGAGCGGGACGGCAACATCGAGTTCGACGATATCGTCGTCGATCTGGCGCGGCTGCGCGAAATATTCTCCAAACCGCAAGAGGCTGCGCATGACGCTTTTGTCTCCGAATGTTCGCATTGACCGCGAACTCTTTGATGCGCTGACGGACCCTTCGCGGATCAACGACTATCCTGTCGATTCTCGCGCCTATGGCCGGATCGACGTCAGCCTGCGCGCCTATTGGCACGCGCTCTTTGACAGTTGTCCGGAGCTTCTGGAGCTCTCCGGTCCCGACGGCATGTCGATCTTCCGTCCCTTCATGGCCTTTGCGCGCGAAAAGGAGCTGTGCTTCTCATGGACCTACTATCTCTGGGTCTATGAATGGCTGAAACAGTCCGAATTCCGAAGCCGTCTGACCGATGAGAATCGCGTGTCGCTCATGGGCGCGTCGGCCGCGCGTTGGGCGATTCGCGACCGCGGGCCCGACTGCGGCCTCATCATCGGCCGCGGTGGCGCGCCGACATTGGTGGTTGGCTGGAAATGCCACACCGTTCACACGGGACGACAGGTCGAGCTGATCGAACCCGAAGAGCCGTTGCCTGCGCCAAAGGAAACCTTTGGCTATTTCACGGTGAGTGATTTCGACATCGACTTGTTTCCCGGATGGCGGAGCATTCCCTTGTGATCGAGCGAGGCTTTTGGCGAGGCTTTGGCGCGCTGCTTGCGACGCTGGCCATCGCCCCGCTCGCGATTCAAATCGAAATCATTCTGATCGCGCATTTGGGCGCCGGCGCGCCAGCGGCCTATGGACTGTTGACGCGCGTCGCCTTGCTCGATGTCGTATTGGTCGCGGGCGCGGGCGCCGTCGCCTCGGTTCTTATCGCGAAAGAGCAAGACGCTGACCGGCTCGCCCACATGCTTGGCCAAGTCTTGGCCTTGTCATTGGCGATCGGGATCGCGGCGGCGGCCTTGGGACTGACTTTCTACCCGACGCTCTTGGAGACCATGGCTGGCGCGCGCGAAATCAGCGCTCTTGCTCTCGCGGCGCTTGCTTGGCACATAGCGGCGACGCCCTTGCGGGCGCTCTCGAGCGTCGGGATCTTCGCGCTTCACGCGCTCGATCGCGGCGCCTGGGCGTTTCGATGGAAATTGTTCGAAGTCGGGCTCAAGGCGGCGGGCGCCTTTCTGGCGATCTATGTGTTGGGGTTGGGTTTCAAAGGTCTGTTCATCGCCGGTCTCGCCGTCGCCGCGCTCTCCGCTTTTTGGATTTGTCGCGAGCTTCGCCAACGCTTCGCAATGACGTTGAAGCGTCCTGAAGGCCGTTTCGCGGCTTCATTCTTGCGTTCAACGATGTGGGAGACTCAACGCGTTCTCTCCCCGCAATTGGCGGTGCTGGCCTCTCTCGCGCTTTTCGCGGCGCCCTGGCTCGGACGCTATGAGACCGCGCGGCTCGACGCCTTCGCCGCCGGCCAAGTCCTGGCGCTGCTTGCTTTCACGCCCTTCACTGCCTTGGTGCGGTTTCTCGCTATCCGCCTGGCGGGACGCACGCATGCGGAGGTCGCGCGGCTGATCGGATCGTTGTGGACATTTGGCGCGCCGATCGCGATTGGCGTAGCGGCTATTCTCTATATCGGCGTCGATTGGATTGGCGAGGCGGCATATCGGCAGCATGGTCCTTGGTGGACGACTTTCATTGCGGCGCTCGCGATTTCCCTGCCACTCCGTTACATCACCAATGTCATGCGCGGGGCCTTGCAAGCGCTCGGCCGCTTCAACGACTCGGGCGCCGCGGATGGGCTGGCGTCCTGGCTCGCCGCAGTGCCGCTGAACGCGCTCGGCCTTTATCTCGACGCGCCGGCGATCGCCTATCTGTCACTCATCGTGCCGGAAGCGCTTTGCGGCGTCTGGCTGTGGCGCCGTCTGCGCCTGCCTTTGCAGGAAGAGACGGCGCGCTTGCCGCCTGTCGTCGAACTGGCGAGTTCCCCGCCGCGCGGTGCGCGCGTTTTAAAGATCGACGGCGCAATGCCGGCCGATCCGTGACATGGAAGGGCGTCATATGAGCATTGAGCGCACGCCGATTCTCATTATTGGGGGCGGCTATGCGGGACTAACGGCGGCAGCGCTGCTTTCATGGCGCGGCGTCCCCTGCATGGTTGCCGAGCGGCATCCCTCCACTTCGCTTCATCCTAAGGCGCATGGCATCAATCGGCGCAGCATGGAGCTTCTGCGCGTCGTGCCTGGCCTCGAGAATGATCTTTTCAACGCCTGTCGCACTGAGCCCAATGATTCGACGGTGATCATTTCCGAAACGGTCACCGGACCCGCGCTGCGCACCCTCATCACGCCGGGCACGCTCGCGGGGACGCCCGTCTCTCCCGCGAAAGTTTGCGCCGCCGGACAGGACAAAGTCGAGCCGATCCTGCTGCGTCACGCTCGCGCGCTCGGCGCCGATGTCCGATTCAATATGATGCTGACGTACTTCGAACAGCAGGAGGACGGGGTCGAGGCGCGGCTGCGCAATACGATCACGGGCGGGGAAACAAAGGTCATTGCGGAATATCTGGTCGCGGCTGACGGCGCGAGCAGTTCGATCCGCGACGCGCTCGGCGTCAAAATGCATGGCCCCGGCGTCATGGCGCTTTGGTTATCCATCCTCTTCGAGGCGGACCTCGCCGCGCTTCTGCCGAGCAAGGGATTTGTGCTGTGCTATCTGCGCAATGAAGCCTTCACGGGGTCTTTTGTCAGCTGCGACGATCCCAATCGCGGCCAGTTGAACATCGCGTTGAAGGCCGATCGTGACAGGGCAGAGGACTTCGACGCGGCGCGATGCGAGGATCTTGTGCGCGCCGCGCTCGGAGTTCAGCGGCTCGATGTGAAGGCGCTGGAAATTCTGCCTTGGGAGATGACCGCATTGGTCGCCTCGACCATGCAGAGCGGCCGCGTCTTTATCGTCGGCGACGCCGCGCATGTCATGCCGCCGGTCGGCGGGCTCGGCGGTCAGACCGCGCTTCAGGACGCCGCGGACATCGCCTGGAAGCTCGCTTTTGTCGTCAAAGGCTGGGCCGGTCGCGGCCTGCTCGACACTTATCAGACGGAACGGCTTCCCGTTGCCCATCTCGCGCTCGCCCGCCAGATCGCCAATTATGTCGATCGGCTCGAACCAGAACGCGACGATCTCAGGATGCCCGAACGGGAGGCCGAATATCTCGGCACGGCGATCGGCTATCGATATCGCTCAGCGGCGATAGTGTCGGACGCGACAGACGACGGCCGGTCGACCGAATGTCCCTTACATCCCACCGGATCGCCTGGGACGCGGCTGCCGCATATCGAACTTCTGCAAGATGGCAGGACCATTTCGACGCATGATCTATGCGGTCGTGACTTTGTATTGTTGGCCGGTCCGCGGGGCGCCGCCTGGATCGACGCGGCGCGCCATATCGCGCGCCGCGCCGGCGCGCCGCTGACCTGCTATCAGCACTCGATCGATTTTCTTGACTCCGACGACGCCTTTTTAGCTTCCGTCGGGATGGGAATGGACGGCGCCCTGCTTGTCCGTCCCGACGGCTTCATCGCCTGGCGCGCGAGACGAATGGATGAAGATCCCTTGCGCGCGCTGGACGACGCTTTCGCGCGCGCGCGCTGTCTGGCGCCCGCCGCGCCGAGTGTGAAGGAGCGGATTGACTCAGCCGCTGCCACGACGCGCGCCGATCGATTCGCGCCGCAGCTCTGATATCGCGCCACGCCGCCTACTGAGGCGAAGCATCGCCAATCCATGCTCTGAGCAGCTTGCGCTGATCTCCGGCGATCGCCGCCCGGCCGTGAAGCATGCGGCCATTGTCGATGACGAGCAGGTTTCCCGGCCGCAAGTGGATGGAAATGCTGTGGACGCCCGGAAAGTCATCAAATATCTCGATGACGGAGATGGCTTCCGGCGACAAGGAGTTTCTATCGGCGAGCCAGGGCGCATAATTGATGCGCCGCTCCTCTCCGCGCGCAAACAGCAGCGGCAGTTCTCCGGCTTCATGCGCGCCGGGGACGGCTGGAAATCTCACCTTCACATTGGCGAGCGACTCAATTTCCGAAGGCGCCGCCTCGTGCAAAATTTTCCTCGTGTCCTTGAGAAACATCTCTCCCCCTTCGTCCTGCTGGCTGACGCAAAACCAGGCGATCCGGAAGGCGAAGGGCGAGTCCGTGTGATAGGGGATCGCCTCGGGCTTCTTAAGATAGCTTTTCGCGCCGGCTTCCGTCTGGACGACGCAGCGGTGGATCACCCGCCCCAACTGTTCACAAAGCGCGTGATAGGCGTCGACGCCGCCAACGTCCGACAGCAGACAATAGCCCTGCTCATGCACCTTGCTTGAAATTTCATTCAAGAAAGAAACGCTTAAATCGCTCATGAAAAAAGCCTCCGCACAGGCTGACCGCGGGCAGGGGAGCCTTGACTCGCCCGCCCGCAGCTCAATCGCGGCGATCAGAATTCGACGCGCAACGATCCCATGATATTGCGCGGCGCGCCAGCCGTTCCGGCGAAGCGGCCAGGGAAAAGCGACGTCCCGTAATAGTAGTTCTGGTTGAGGAGATTATCCGCATTGACCTGCGCCGTCACGAACGTCGGACCAAGCTTGAAGCGATAGGAGGCCATGGCCCTGACCAGCGTATAGGCTGGATTGAGGTAAGTGTTCGCTGGATCGACCCAGGAGTTTCCAAACCAAGTGAAGCCGCCGGCGCAACTCAATCCCCTCAAGTCGCCGTCAGCGTCATATTTGAGCCAGAGGCTTCCCATATTGTCCGGCACGGCGGGCATCCGCTTGCCGACGACGGGCGCCTGGGTGCGAAGGTCGAAGGGATCGTTAAACGGCAGAATCGAGCCCTTGGTGACATGCGTGCTCAAATGCGAGAAGTTGGCGATCACGCTCCAATTATCGTCGATGCTGCCGGTGATGTCCAACTCCACGCCCTGGCTTTCGGCGTCGAGCAGATCCACCACGAAGCCTCTAAGCGTTCCTGGCGCGGTCGGCGTGTTCTGCGCGAGATTGTATTTCTTGATGTCGAAATAGGCGATCGTGGCGAGCAACCGCTTATCGAAGAATTCGGCCTTCATGCCGCCCTCCCATTGGATCGCCTGCTGGGAGCCGAGCGGCGTGTTCGATCGCGTGACGCCGTTATTCACGCCATAGGACTGGGTGTAGTTGCCGTAGATCGACATCCAGGGCAGCGGCTGAACGACGAGGCCGACGCGCGGACTGAAGAAGCGGTCGGTGACCGAAACGCCCAATACATTGGCGCGGTCCAGGGCGTTATTGACGATCGGCGAGTTTGATTGCCCGACCGAACTGATCGCCGAGGCGAAGTCATAGCGGCCGCCAAACAGAATGTGCACGCGGTCTTCGAAGCCCGAGATCATGTCTTGGGCATAGAAGCCTTGCCACTCCTGCTTTCTGATGACAGCCGCGCCATTCGCGGGAATCAGGAATCGCGACAGGCCGAATGGCGTGTAGATCGGCGCAAAGATATTGATGTTTTGCGCCACATTCGCTTGATAAATGTTGCCGACATTGGCGAAGCTCACATGGTCCGTTCCAAACAGCACGACATGCTGAAAATCGCCTGTATAGAACTTCCCGTTTAGATCGAGACTGCCCGTAATCGAGCGGACGTTGGATGGGCCCCAGTTGAGTGAAATGGTTGAGGTTCCAAAGGCGCTGTTGGCCGGGCAAGCTCCGGGCGGCACGCCCGGACCCGGAACCGGAGGAGCATTGACGCAAATATTGAACATGCTCGACTGAATTGTACGTGTATTTCGGTAAGCGAAGCGATTGACGATGTTCCAATCCTCGTTGATGTCATATTTCCAGTCGTAGCCGACGAACCTGCGCATATCGTGACTGGGGTTGTTGACGGTGATGCTTGGGTCGGCGAGATAGCGGCTGATCGGAATGGGCGCCGCGTTATAGCCGATAGCGGGAATGTTCGGATTGCTGTCGGTATAGTAGTTGTCCTTATATTCCGCATCGACGTTTAGCTTAAAATTCTGGATGGGATGGTAGGTGACGGTCGCCGAACCGAACCATCGCTCATCCTGCACGAAATTGATGAACGACGGGTTGTGAAAATATTCACCGTTCACGCGATAGAGCCAGGTCTTGTCCTCGGTGAGCGGCCCGGTGGCGTCCAGCGTCGTCCGCGCGACGCCGAATGAACCGCCCTGCTGTTGAACAGAGTAATAGGGATTTTCGAGCGGGCGTTTGATGATCATGTCGACGAGGCCGCCCGGTTCGATTCGGCCATAGAGCATGGCGACGGGTCCCTTGACGACTTCGATCCTTTGCACATTCGCCGTGCTCGGACAGCGCTCGTTCGGAACCAGGACCCCATTGCGATAAAGATGCGACATCGTCAGCGTGCCGGTCGGGAAGCCGCGTATCATCAGGTTCTGGAAAAGCGTGCAGTTCATCGGCAGCGGCGCCACGCTGCTGACGTTGCCGATGATGGCGCCGCTGACGTCGGTCGTCTGCTGATCGTCGATCGTCTGGCGTGTCACGGTCTGCACCGCGACCGGAATCTGCAGGATCGGCTTGTTGAGCTTGACCGAGACCGTCCGGTCGGTCTTGTAGCCGGTGATTCGGTCGCCCGTCTGCGCGGTGCGAACGTCGGTCGACGGAACCGCGGGACCCGGCGCGCCGCCCGAAGGCGTGCGGCTCGTCGCGGGTCCGGGCGCGACGCGCCGCGACCCGGCGCCGATGTCGATCGTCGGAAGGGCTTGCTGCGCGACGACCGAGGTGGAGCCGAAGGCGGCGAGAATGAAGGCGTATATGGATACGCCGCGCCGAAGCGTTGACCGAAAAAGTTGCATGTGAGTTTCTCCTCGCGCGTCATTTCATGCGCGCGCAAACCATTGGCTACTGCGGCCGCGAGGCTGCGCTCACTCGGTTATGCGAAGCAGGGCGGCCCCCGCGAGGATGAAGAACCGGTCCAACCTGGGGACCTTTCGATCGGATCGCGGTCGGCGTGGGCCGCGACGGCGATCGCCACATTTGGCGCTTGAAAATCCGCGCGCGAGCTCAGGATGTCGCCGGAGAACGCGGGTTTGTCAGAACAATTGGATGAACATAGGATACAGCAATGGGAGTGGGCGCGGCGCGGCGGCGCCTTTCCGCCGATGCCTGCGTCTTGGTTGCATTCGGCGAAATCCAAGAAGACCGCGGCCGCGGCGCCGCTTTCCGTACGCGCAACCGCCTGCGAAGCGACGCCGACGGCGATGCTTTGCAGGAAGAGCAGAAGCGCGAAAAGCCGAGTGATATGCCGCAAGGTTCCGTCCTCGACGCCGAAGCGAGGACTATTCCATTAACAAAACTATCGTAACGGCAGCGTAACGAAATCAACAGATGCGACTCAAACTAGTAAAGTATTAGGAACGTGTTGCAAGGAAACAACACTGGCCGGAAGGTGGCGTGAATACTCAACCCGACGTCGTGGCCGCTTGGATCCATTGACGCGGGAGCCAGATACGGAAAATCGTTCGATGAGAATATTGATCGTTGAGGATCAGCCCGAGATGGCCTCGCTCGTGGCGGATAGACTTAGTCAATCGGGATACGTCGTCGATAGCGTCGGCACCCTCGCGGAAGCGATCGAGGCGCTGAAGCAGTACGATTACCCCATGATTTTGCTGGACCGAAGACTGCCTGACGGCGACGGCGTGTCGATCCTGCAAATGGTCCGGTCCATGAAACCAAGCATTCGCGTGCTTTTGGTGACGGCGCTGCGTTCGATCGATGAAAGAATCAACGGGCTTGACGCCGGCGCCGACGATTATCTGACCAAGCCCTTCGACGTCGACGAACTCCTTGCGCGAGTCAGAGCCATCTTGCGCCGTCCGGACAACGCGCTCGTTCCCCCTGTCGCCCTCGGCGACCTGTCCTTCGATCTAAACCTGCACGAAGCCTTCATCCGTGGACAGCCTTTCTTTGTGTCTAAGCGCGAATTGCTGCTCCTTGAATCGCTACTCCGGCGCGCCGGTCGAGCCGTCAAGCACGGCACGCTGATTTCGGAAATCTATGGCCTCAACGACAGCGTCCAGATTGATGCGCTCAAAATGTCCGTGTCCCGCCTCCGCCAGCGATTGAAGGATTGCGGCGCCGGCGTCGAAATCCATACGTTGCGCGGCATCGGCTATCTCATCGAGAGGTCGCGAGCGTGAAAATGCTTCGATCGCTTTCATCTCGGCTGGTCCTGTATTGGGTATTCTTCTCCATGCTCGCATTCTTCACGATTCCCGTGACCGTGATCATTCCTTTAGCGGCGTTCGGCATAGACGACATTGGATATGTAAAGCTGGAAGGCCTGACCTCGAAGCGAGCGCGCATAATTCTCCTGCAGGCCCTGCGTCAAGCTCCCGACGGCGCCACATATATCGAGATGACGGATGCGTTGCGCGCGCACATTGCGCGCAATCCGGAATTCCGATTCGCAGCATTTGACCCGAAGACGGGCGTTCTCTTGGCGGGGTCGTCCAGGGAGCTCGCGGACTACTTTAGCGGACAGATGACGCGCATCGAAATATTAGGATCAACGTTTCACATTGTCGGCGATCCAAACGCCCAATCCCGCGGATCCGTCCGCATGGTTAGAACTCCGACTGGGCGCTTCGGAACCATCATCTATGGAGCGGAATTTCATTGGGACGATCTGCTGTTTATGTTGTACTACTATCTTACGATAACGAACATTGTTGCTTATATTCTCTTATGCGGCGCGCTGTCGATCGTCGCGCTGGTCGTCGTGAGGAAAAACTTGGAGCCGTTACGCTCGAGCGCCGCGACGGTCGCTGAAATTGATTTGGACTCGCTCCACCGGCGAGTCTCGACCGCAGGTTTGCCATCCGAAATCGTTCCTTTCATCGACGCTGTGAATGCGGCCTTCAAGCGCGTTGACGACGGCGTCGCCCGTCAACGTCGTTTCATCGCCAATTCGGCGCATGAGCTGCGCACGCCGATCGCGATCCTGCGAACGCGCGTAGAGAAACTGGATGAAGCCCCAATCAAACAGGAAATCAAACGCGACGCGCAGCGGATTCAAACGATCCTCGAACAGCTTCTCGTGCTGGCTCAAGTTGAAGAACGCGGAACGGCCGCGACCATGCCGGAATTGGATCTCGGAGAAACAATTCTCGCCGTGACGGCCGACTATACGCCTATCGCGCTCAGCAATGGACGGCGTATCGCCTTCGAAGCCCCACCGAGTCCGGTCACCGCGCGCGGCTACAAGTGGGCTGTGGAAAGCGTCGTCACCAACCTCATTGAAAACGCCGCGCGCGCCGAACCGGCAGGCGGGATGGTCATCGTTCGCGTGACATCGAACGCCACCGTCGAGGTGGCCGACCATGGCGAAGGCGTCGCGCCGGCCCATCGCCAAATGATATTCGAGCCGTTCTGGCGAAAAAACGGGGCGACGCCGGGAACGGGATTGGGCCTCGCGATCGCGAAGGAATTGATCGAAAAACAGGGAGGGCGAATCTGGGTCGAGGAGACGCCCGGCGGCGGCGCGACATTCAAGGTTTCTTTGCAAGCCGGCCAAACGCCGGGACAGGGGCAAGAGAGACTTGGAGACGCCCATGGCGAATGACGAAGGAACAAACGCCGTCCAGTCGCCGTTCGTCGATCAACTTGCGGACGGGCCTGGCATCTCGAAGATCGACCCGAGGGACCCCGCCGCATCATTCTATCGGCTGCTGACGAAGTTACGCACGCCCGTCGCGATGCGCGACATGATGATCGCGCCCGTGCGCGCCTGCTACATCGGCGAGGGCGTGACGATCGATCCCTCGGAATTACCTAAGAGCGCAGCGCAGCTTTATCCGCGCGTCGCCGTCTCGACGCTCAAAGTTCCTTCAGAAGCGGGACCGATCCGCTGCCAGTGCTTCACCCCGCCCGGCGCCAAGGGGCCGCGCCCGATGATGCTTTACATCCATGGCGGCGGCTTCGTCGTCGGCAGATCGGAAGACACCGCTTATATCACCAGCCGCATCGCGGTGGAGAACGACATTATCGTCGTGAGCGTGAACTATCGGCTGGCGCCCGAATGGCCTTTTCCTGCGGGCCTCGACGATTGCATGGCCGTTCTGCGCTGGATGCGCAACGAGGGCCTTTCCATCGGCGGCGACGGCGCGCGCATTGTGGCTTCGGGAGACTCCGCCGGCGGCAATCTTGCGGCCGTGCTGCCGATCAAGGCGCGGGAGGACGGCCTATCGCTTCAGGCGACCGTGTTGTTTTGTCCGATCACGGATTTTTACTTCGAGCAATATGAATCCTTTGAACGCCTCGCGCCAAAGGGCATCGTTTATGACACGGCCTTCATGGGTTTCATTCGCGGCGCCTATCTCACGAGGGCGGCCGATTGG
>CAZCJY010000064.1:10651-11972 GCA_964498975.1 uncultured Methylocystis sp. | reverse complement strand
GCGCCCGTCAGATAAGGCTTGACCGATAGTCCGCGGTAGAAATCCGGGGCGACATAGATACGCGGGCCGATCGAGCCGGCGAAGAGCGCGACGCTATATTGCGGCAGTCGAAACTGTTGCGTGGCGTAGCCCGTGACCCGCGTCTCCAGCATGTCGCCCCGCGCATTCTGGAAGTCGAGGTCGTGGGCGGCCTGCACCAGTTGGAACGTGTTGAGGTCGCCCTGTCGCGGCGCCGCGGACGCGACGCCGACGCCGCCCGCCTGAAACAGATTGTTCGCCGGAAAGAAATTGGCGTTCGATTGCGCGCGCAGACCGACATGCATGCGCAGATAAAGCCTGTTGGGCTGGTTGCGCTTTTCAATATCGGGCAGTTGCGACTCGATCTGAGCCGCCTGCACCGCGTCGAGCCCCCCCTCGCCGAGCGCCTTGCGCAAGTGCTGGGCGGCGAGCTCATAGGCGCCCAGGCGCGCATAGAGGAAGCCAAGCTCCTTGCGGGCGCGGGCGAGATTGGGATTGAACATCAGCACGCGCTCCAGCGCGCCGATCCCCGCCTCATAGTCGCGCAGCTCCGTCGAGAGCAGCACATAGCGATAGGTCGCGTCGTAGTCGGTCGGATTGCGTTGGATATGCGCCGCGAGCCGCGCCTGTTCGGCGCGCGGGTCGTCCTCGGCCGAGGCTGGCGCGACAAGGGCAAGCGTCGCGAAAAGCGCGCCGGCGAACATCGCTCCTATTCTATACGCGACCATATATGCCAAGCCCCCTAAAAAAATCAGAAAACAGCGCCCAGACGCCCCTGATCCGTCAGCCCGGGTCGAAGCTGACTCATGTCGCGCGGACTCGCAAGTTGCGCGAAGTCGCGCGCCAGGATGCTGAAACAACGCAATAGCCATCTGATTCACAACGGATAAGCCTAAGTGGTAGATCCCTCTTCGCGATATTGCGCCGTCCCGGAGCCATAATTGCGAAGCAAAACAAATTCACGGTGTTGCCGCCGGACCACAGCCTGCGTGGCCCGTCGGCAGGCGCCCTTTTTCTCAGCCGCCCGCGGGGCGCCGGGCGCTGTCGAACAGCGCCACGACATTGCCTTCCCCGATTCCCGGCTGCGCCGCGCCGCTTTGCGCGCGCCAGCCCAGGCGGCGACGGGGCGTTGAAACGCGGCGACGCGGACGCGCCAACATCCGGCTCGTATCGCAGGATGCGCCGGGCGCCAGCAGCCAGCGCAGAACGATCAAGAGGTCAGCGGCGCGGCGCGCGGCCCCGATCTCCACTGCGTTGCGAATATCGGCGACGACACGCGTGCGCGCGGCGTCGAGCGAGACGG
>CAZCJY010000064.1:0-10641 GCA_964498975.1 uncultured Methylocystis sp. | reverse complement strand
CCGCCGATAACGGGCGAACATCCGGTAGTGCTTATCGCCCGGGCTCACGCCCAAGACGATCTCATGACCACGCAGGCCGGCCATTTCGGCGCAACGCTCGATCGGCGTCAGTTCGGGAATCATGGGCCTCTCCTGGATCGCTGTCGTTTGCTTCGGACTTTCGCCTCTTATTGGCAAACATAGCGACCCTAGCGGCCTCTTCCTCGTCCGTTTGTGCGAAAGCGCACACGGGCCGCCGTCACTCGGCCTCGTTCAGCGCGTCCTGCACGCGTTTCTCCAGGACGGCCGGGCGCGGCAGCACCAGCCCGCCGCGGATTTTTTCCGCCAGCCCCTCGTCGATCATCGCCGTCAATTCGCGGCTCACCTGCTCGCGGCGGCAGCCGATGCGCGCGGCGAGGTCGTGCTGGAAGGGCGGCGGCGAGACGATCGACTGACCGGCGGAGCCTTTGCGCGGCGCCGACATGCGCAATAATTCGGCATAGAGCCGGTGCTTGAGGTCGAGCACCGATCGCTCGAAGAGGCGCGTGTTGAGTTCGCGCACCCGCGCTGTGAGGAGGCGCAGCAGGCGTTCGCAGATCGCCGGCTCGCCGAAGACGATCTCCTTGAAGACCGCCGGCGGCACCAGCAAAAGTTCGGCGTTGGTCAGCGCCGTGACATTGGCCGAGCGCTTCGCGCCGTCGATCGCCGCCATTTCGCCGAAGAACTTTCCCGGTCCGAAATCCCCGAAAATCATCTCCTTGCCGGCCGCGGTGCGGATCAGCACGCGCACGTCGCCGGTGACGATGAAATAGACGTCGGTCGAGGGGTCGTCGAAATCGAGAACCAATTCATGCTCGGCGTAGCGCTTACGCGCGCATAGGCGCGCGAGGGCTTCGCCGCGAGCGGGATCGAGGCCGGCGAAAAACGGAATCCCGTCGAAGAGGGACAAGCAGCGCTCCCAGGATGAGCAATTGCGGCAGATATTGCCGTTAATCCTCCGCGCCGTCGAGGGGCTTGGAGCCAATTCGCTCAATAGGCTGGCGAGCGTGGCCAACTCGGGCGATGATTACGGATGCGCGCGTTCCGGCTGGCGACCTTCAATCTCGAAAATCTCGACTGGTCGGCGAACCGGCCTGAGGCCTTTGCGCGCCGGGCCAGCGCGCTGCGGCCGCTCTTGGAGGGGCTTCAAGCCGACGTTCTCTGCCTGCAGGAAATCGATGCACAGAAAACGCACAAACATGGCGCGCGGCAATATATCGCGCTCGACCATCTGCTCGAAGACGCCCGCTATGCCGCGTTTCATCGGGCGGCGAGCGTCAGGCCCGGCGGCGACGCCCCCGCCGACGTGCATAATCTCGCGATCCTCTCGCGCTGGCCGATCCGATTGCAGCGGCAAATCCATCACGACATCGTCGCCCGCTGGCCCTGGCCGCCACCGCGCGACAGCGACGGCTCGCAGCCGGAGCCGGTAGAGATCTCCTGGGACCGGCCGCTGCTCTATGCCGCGATCGAACTCCCCGGCGACCGCCTGCTGCATGTCATCAATCTGCATCTGCGCGCTCCGCGGGCCGCTCCAGTGGCGACGGCGCGCGGACTGGGCTCAAGCCGCGCGCTGATCGAGGGACAGTTCGTTTCGGCGCTCAAGCGCGAGGGGCAGGCGCTTGAGGCGCGGCTCTTCGCCGAGACGATCTTCGACGCCGAGACCGACGCGCTTATCGCCATTTGCGGGGACTTCAACGCCGACGAACATGACGCGCCGACGCGGCTCCTGCGCGGCGGCCGAGAGGAGAGCGAAGAAGGCGCGCGCGCGCTCGTCGCGCTCGAGGCGCGCGTCGAAACGGCGCGGCGTTATACGGTGATCCACGCGGGCCGGCAAACGCTCATCGACCATATCCTCGCCTCGCGCGCGCTGGCCAAGGCGTGGCGCGAAACGACGATCTTCAATGAAGGGCTTCAGGACGAATTCTATGCGCAGGAGCCGATCGACGGCTCGCTGCATGCGCCGGTTGTGGCGTGGTTCGAATTTTGAATGAAGTAAGACGCAACGATTGATGAGCGACATGAACGACAAACGCCTATCCTCAACCGCCACCGCGCGCAATCGCGAACCCATCCTCGACGTGCTGCGCGCCGTTTTGCCATTCAAGGGGCTGGTGCTGGAAATTGCCAGCGGCGCGGGCGAACACATTGTTCACTTTGCGACGCATCTGCCGAGCCTGATATTTCAGCCGTCGGATCCCAATGCGGAAGCGCGAGAAAGCGTTTCGGCGTGGATCGCATCCACCGGCGTGACAAATGTGCTCGAGCCGCTTGCGCTCAATGTAGAGGCGAACCCCTGGCCCATCGCCAAGGCGGACGCCGTCATCTGCATCAACATGGTCCATATTTCGCCATGGACGGCGACCGAGAGTTTGTTCGATGGCGCCGGCAAAATTCTTCCCGAGGGCGCGCCGCTCTATCTATACGGTCCCTATAAGCGCGGCGGCGCGCATACCGCGCCCAGCAATGCGGAGTTCGACTTGAGCCTTCGCGCCCGCGACGCCTCGTGGGGCGTGCGCGACCTTCAAGCCGTCGCCGACTGCGGCGCAAGAAGAGGTTTTGAGGGGCCCGACATCATCGAAATGCCCGCCAATAATCTCAGCTTGATATTCCGTCGCTGCGCCAACGCGCTCGGCGTGACGCTTCGATCAAATTCAGATGCCAATAGCGGCGACGCCGCCTTGCCATGAGAACCACGCCGAGGCAGATTTCATCTGCCGTAGAACTGAAGGCCTTATGAGCGAACGGCACATTTTATTTTATTCAAAGCGCTTGAAAGGAAACGGCCAATGCATTTATCACCGCCCGCCTTGCATCCGCCGGTGATTGAGTCGCCCGAACACAAAGCCGCAGTAGAGAAAGAAGTTGCATCCCTTCTAACCAAACGCCCGCGAAGCGGAAAGCCAGTCGATCCTTCTTCGCCATCGATTGAAATTCCTCTCACCACGGTTTCTTGGCAGTCGAATTTCGACGCGCTCATTACGATCGGATTTCCAGGCAGCGAATTATTAGTGCCAATGATCGTGGATACGGGCCAATCCATGCTCATTATTCCCTACTGGGAGGATATAGAGCCGCTTGGCGGCTACAAGGTATTGATGGAATCTTCTAAAGGGATAACCGAGCCTTGGGGTTGCCCCGCAAACGTCGTGCAAGGACCGATCCAACTTACGGCCACGAATGGCGGCGTTCTGACGCTTGAAAACTGCATATTTTACGCCTGCACCGGCCTTGGTCCCAACAATACTTCTCGCACGGCGGACTTCGGCGCTGGGCGGCCTAATCCCTGGTGCGCCAATGGGTGGTCGGCGCCGGCGGCCGGAATCCAAATGCTGGCTCCGTTGGCGTATTGTCCGGACTATCCGGTTACGGAGTTCAACTTTGCCGCGGCGGAAAACATCTTCGCCGAAGGAAGCGCGCCAACGGTCGCGGAAGGCTCTTCCTTGGTTTTGTATAAAACCCCGCCCAAAGACTACAATATGTTCGACGTCATCAAACATAAGACGTGGATGTCGTTGATACCCAAAGCGCTGAGCATTGGAGAGACGCTGACGTCCTGGCCGGGCGCGGTTTCCAACCCCATTGCGATGATCGACACGGGAGGAGGGCCCGCGTTTCTGTCAGATCCAAACGGATATGTCTGGAAAACGCAGTGGCCCAACAAAGTGAAAAATCCCTCTTGGACCGAGACGCCGCCACCGCCGTCGCTCCATTGTCATACCACGCTAGACGTCATCGGCATCGTGCTCGGCGACGAAAGCAACACATATTATTACAGCATAGACGCGTCGGCCCTGCCCGCTTCCGCAAGAAAGTGGGGGTTGGTCATGTGCGAGCTCAATCAATATATGGAGGGCCAACAGGGGATGAATATTGGCGGCCTCTCAGCGCTCGAGAACTACATACTTATCGATTATGCTAACGCACGCGTTGGACTAAAACCAAAGCCCAAGAGCATATCGTGATCGAGAACGCGGTGATGGTCGACGACATCCCCGCCTGAAACGCGAGCGGCCAAAGCGTAGCGCGATACGACTATCTTCACCGATAGGCGCAGAACGAACTTTGCGCATAATAACGGATCGAAGCGTCGCTCAATGTATCGGTCGCTGCGTGGCTTGAATCATTGAGCGTCAATGCGCGATCCGCCATCGGCTTGACTCACCCCCCAACTTAATTTCTTATTATCGGCGATGGTTCCCTTCGGGGATCAAAAGGGAATGCGGTGAGCGCGCTCGTTCGTGCAATTCCGCGGCTGCCCCCGCAACTGTAAGCGGCGAGCCGAAGACGAAAAAGCCACTGGGGCCAATGTTAGCCCTGGGAAGGCCGTCCAAGGCAATGACCCGCGAGCCAGGAGACCTGCCGTCATTCGTGGTCACGCGCGAAAGCGTCGGGCGGGGTGCACCGAGGCGGTCGAAGATATCGCAGGGCGTAAGCGAGCCTTGTGATCATTTGAGACCTTTCGCAGTGACGGCCCACGTTGCTGCGAGTCTCGCTCATGCAATTCCCTACCCTGAAATCCGCCGCGCGCTGCGGCGTCGCTCTGATATTGTCCGCTGTTTCGGCGCCGGTTCTGGCGCAGCAGTCGCTCCCCACAATCGACATCGGCAACCCCAAGCCGTCTTCGTCTGACGCCGCCGTCAACGACGGCGAGCAAGGAAACGAAGTCGCCATCACGCCGACAAGGGTGAAGCAGCCCGTTTCGAGCAGCGGCGCGTCTATCACCATTATTCCCGCGGCCGAGATACAGAAGCGCGGATCGCTGGGCTTCAAGGACGTATTGCGCGGCGTTCCCGGCCTCGACGTCTATTCGAACGGCGGCCCGGGAACCTTGACGTCGGTCTTTCTGCGCGGATCCACGCCAGGACAAACATTGGTTCTGATCGACGGAATCCGTATCGGCGATCCAACCTCTCCAGATGGCTCCGTCGACTTCGGCAGCCTATTGCCGACGGATATCGAGCGCATCGAAGTGCTGCGCGGTCCGCAATCCGCACTCTATGGCTCGGATGCGATGGGCGGCGTCATTAATATCATCACACGACGCGGCGAAGGCCCGTCGCACGGATGGGTTGTGGGCGAAGGCGGCTCCTATGGAACGGCCTCGTCGCGCGGCTCGATCTCCGGCGACGACGGACGCGGCTCCTACGCCTTGTCGGTCGCCGGGCTGCACAGCGATGGCTTTCCCCGCTATGGCTACCGCATCTCGCGCCCGATTTTCATCGGCGATCAGCGAACGCCCCTTCCCCCGCTTCCGTCGCAAGATCCGACCAGAAACCTCGGCGTGACGGGCAGGATTGGATATATGGTCAACGACGACGCGCAGATCGAAGCAGGCTTGGCCGGATACGATAGCGCGATCCGCTACGACAATCCTTACGCCTTCAATCCCTGGAGCGTTTTCGACCATTTCAATCATCAGAGTTCGAATTTTCTCCAGGGCTATGTGCGGCTCGGCGGCGATCTATTCGAAAAAACGCTGCGCAATCGGCTGACGTTCTACGCCAATCGGGGAAACCGCAACTCCTGGTCGACCGAATCCTGCTTCGACTATCTGACCTTCACCTCGCAGAATTGCCGCTTCGGCTATCTCGGGGGACGCAGAGGGGTCGAGTATCAGAGCGATCTCGCGCTCGGCGCCTTCGGGCTTGCGACCGTCGGTTCGCGCATCGAGACCGAGACCGCCGATTCCTCGCGCGAAGCGTGGATCGTCGACCCGAATTATACGCCGACCTATGCAACGCAGACGACGCGCTCCGGCTATGCGCAACATCAGTTCACCTTGTTCGATCGCCTCGATCTCGCCTATGGCGGGCGCATCGACGCAGTGAGCGGCAATCGCACATTCCTGACGTGGCGCGGGATGGCGAATCTCAGGCTCGACGAGATCGGCACGCGCCTGCGCGCCACTGCGGCGACAGGCGCCAAAGCGCCCTCCTTGTTCCAGAGATTCAGCGAATATGGCGATCCCGAATTGGCGCCCGAGCGCGTCCTCGGCTACGACGCGGGCGTCGATCAGAGCCTCCTCGGCGGTCGCGTGACCGCCTCCGTCACCGCGTTCCACAATCGCTACACCAATCTCGTTCAGTTCGGGCGCGGGCCGACATGCACGGCGACGCAGCTCTTCGGATGCTATTTCAACGTCGGGCGCGCCGACACGCGCGGGCTCGAATTCGCCGGCGACGCCAGTCTCGTTCCGGAGGCGCTGCGCCTGCGCGCAACCTACACCTATCTTTCGGCGCGAAATCTCGACGATGACCCGGAAAGTATAATTGCGGGAAGGTCGCTTTTGCGCCGCCCCCGACACAAGGGCATGGCCTCGCTGGTTTTCACAGCGGTTCCAAATCTGGACCTCGAAGCCCGGGTGACGTTCACGGGCTGGGCGCATGACCTCGACTACATCTTCAACAAGCGCGTCATGCTCGCGCCTTATGCGCGGTTGGATTTCTATGCCAACTACAAAGTGAATGATTTCGTGTCGGTCTATGGGCGCATCGAGAATGTCGCCGACACGCGCTACGAGGAAGTTTACAACTACAGCACGCCGGGCCGCTCTATTTACGGCGGCGTCAAGGTGTCGTGGTGAGCGCGCGCGACACGGCGATGGCGGCGTCGCGCGCCAGGGAGGGAGACGCTTCAATGTCGACAGTCGGGGACGCAACGCCGAAACGCACGATCGAACCGGATGGCGCGAGGCTCGACGTATATTCCCTGCCGGTGGACCAGGCGAGCCTGGAGGAGCTGTTGCGCGACCTGTTCGAAAACCATTGGCGTGAAATCGTCTTCGGACCGATCATCCAGGGCGCGGCGTGGGAGATCCACGCCGACCACGCGCCGTCGCGGATCGGGATGCTGGACGGCTATCTGACGGTGGCCTTCGGCGTCACGCATTTTCATGTCTGTATCGGCGAGAATAGGGGACCGCGCAGTCGACCTACATCTCCCGAGCTCGCAAAGCTCAGACGCACGTCGCGCGCCGAACTTTATCGCAGGCTGGGGCCGACATGCGTTCCTATGTCCTGGGGACTGCAATTGTTCAACGGGGCGGACGAGCAGCAGATCACGGTGCTGTTGCCCAATCCCTTCCTTCACCCGGAAACGGACAAATTCTTGAAGGAGCCGGATTGGTCGCGTCTCGCGTTGTGGGACAAATTGCGGGCGCGTTGGTTCGGTCTACGCGACCCCGACCCGATCGACCGCTCCGCAAGCCGCTTCTCTCATGCCTGATTTTCTTACCCGCAATCCGGCGTTGGGCCGAATGCGGAAAAAGCTTCGCGCCATTGGCGTCATTTGAAGGAGACCAACTATGACAGCATATCTCTACGCTTCCACAAACACGCGACTGGCGCTTTGGATTGTGGCGCTCGCCGTGTCCAGCGCGCTCTTGACCCTCGGCTTCGCTTGCGCCGCGCCAATTGCCGCCTTCGCGACGATCGCAGCGATCGCCTTCAGCCGGCGCGACGCGCTCGTCGCGACGGCGGCGATGTGGTTCGCCAATCAGGCCGTTGGGTTCGTCATTTTAGGCTATCCGATGGATGGCGTGACGCTCGCCTGGGGCGGCGCTCTCGGCGCGATCGCGCTGCTCTCTTGTGAAACAGCTGGATTCACGACGCGGCGCATCGGAGGATTCTTCGGCGGCTGCGCGGCGTTCCTTGCAGCTTTCCTCGCCTATGAGGGTTCGCTGATCGTCATCGACATCGTCACGCAACAAAGCGGCGAGGATTTCGCGCTCGCGACGGTTTGGCGAATTTTCCTCATCAACGCCAGCGCCTTCGGCGGCTTGTGGTCGCTCTGGACGCTTGCGTCGACGACGACCGTCGGCCGCAAGCTGCTGGCCGGCTTCGCGCCGCGCCACGCATAAGCGACCCGTCGGAAAACGGCGGGCCGTTCTTCGGCCCGTCGCATCTTTCGTCACATGATCGCCAAGTCCACAGGGATCGAAGCGCCGTTCGAGCTGAATTGCGCGCCGCCCTTGCTTGTCATCCGTTTCAAGACGCCACAGAAAATATTGGGGTGGTCGCTGACTAAGCCGGGATTCGCCTCGACCCGCGAGATCGTTTGGTTTGAGGTCCGCGATGGAGACCTGCCGCTTCACGTCGATCCGGTCGCATTTCTGAAGCAAAAGCTATCGGCAAGCGGCTTCGACGACGCGGCGGCCTTTATGACGTCGCGCGAAATTCGGCGTCACCATGTCGCGCAATCCCGCGTCGGCGGCGTCGTTGCGACCTGCGTGGCGACAGTTGGTTTATCGAATGGCGAAAGAGTGGGCGCGCGTCGCAGGCCGGGGCCTGCTGCGATCGGCACGATCAATATGCTCGTTCATGTCTCGCGGCCGCTCTCCGCGGGCGCGTTCGTCGAGGCCATTTCCATTGCGACGGAGGCGCGAACCGCCGCGATCCTGGACCGAGCGAATTACGAGAGGGCGCGGTTGTCACAGGAACGGGAACCGATTGCATCATCGTCGCCGCTCCCGAAGGCGACGCTCGGGAACATTGCGCCGGCCTTCATTCAGACCTCGGCCAAGCGATCGGCGTGGCGGCGTATAATGCGACATATGAGGGCGCGGTAACTTGGCGCGCCGACGCCGTCGGGCGGAGACGGAATGCTGGCTGAAGAAGCGCAGACGGCGACCGCGCTGCGCAAAGGATCATGCCTTTCTACAAACGGAACGCAGTTCTTTCTCGGACAGTCCATGCTGCTGATCGGCTTGCCTAGCCAAAACAAACAGAAGATCGCTCAGGCGGTTGAGATAGGCCAGAACGCTCTTTGGCGGCTCGGGCTGGGTCAGAGCCGCAACGCTGCGTTCAGCGCGGCGCGCGATCGCCCGCGCCATATGCAGACGGCAACTGGGCTCCGCTTCGCCCGGAAAAATAAACTCGCGCAACGGCGGCAATTCCGCCGTCACGCGATCGATTTCCGCTTCGAGCGCGTCGATTTCGGCGTCGTTGAACGTCAAGTCGATCTGCCGGCCCTCGGCGCTCACAATGGCGCTGATCGAATAAAGCGCACGTTGAACTGCGCCCAGAAACTCATTCGCCGGAGGGTAGGCGATGCGCGCCAAGCCGATGCTCGCCGACAATTCGTCGAGGTCGCCGACGGCCGCCACGCGAGGTTCGAATTTGGCGGCGAGCCGGCCCGAGAAAAGGCTCGTTTGGCCGCGATCTCCCTTCTTTGTATATAATTTCACCACCTTCACCATCCTCCAACGCCAGTCGCGACCAAACGATAACACAGTCAGTGCGCGCCGCCTTCCTTGATCGCGCGCCTTAAATCCGCGACCCATCCGTGCCGATGCGGTGCATCAAGTAGCACAAGCAGTCCTGTTTCACGGCGCGCGGATCGACCGTCAGCATCGCGGGAATGGCAGGGCGCGCGAGCCTGATCTCATCGCCCGTGTAATCGAAGTAATTTGCCGGCGGCGTATCGTAGCCGTCGCCCGGGATCACCTCAAGCCGCGCGCCTTGCGCGCCTAGCGCGCCGAAGGACGCGCCAGCCTCCAACTCGCTGAAATTCAGATGATCGATATCCGGCCGAAAGATGAAATCCGCTGGCGATCCGTCGAAGGAAAAGCTCGCGCCGGCGGGCGGCTTCACGATCGCGCAAGTGCGCAAGAGGTCGATGTCATGAGCCGCCGGCGCATGATCGGGAAGCTGCGAGATCGAAAGGCAAGCCTCTAGCAGTTCTACCGCATGCGCCGTGGCGGATTCAGCGCCCGCCTTGCCGCATTCGACGGTGATAGCCGGACAGAGTTTCGCGAAGGCCTCCGCGCAGGTGCCCCGCGGCCGCTGAAAAAGCACCACGATGCGCGAAAAGAGCTGCGCGAGCGCAATATATTTCGGTTCAAGCTTGCTGACGCAGCTGTAATGCGGATTGAAACCAGTGTTGTTGTGGATGTCGACGGCCGCGAAGGCTTCGCGTTTGGCGACGTATTCATAGATCCACCGCGCCATGTGGGCGCGCGGATCGTCGGGCGTCAACGTTCCCGGCCAGACGCGATTGAAGTCGCGCTGGTCCGGCAGCGTGCGCACATGGGCCGCCGCCGCTTCGATATTGCCGATGAAAAGGATGAGCGACCGGTTGAGTCCGCGCGCGGCGTGACGGCGCAATATTTCCTGCGCCGCGGCGAGGCCACTGTCCTCATTGCCGTGCAGGAGCGTCGAGACGAAGAGCGGATGCGGATCGCGGCCCGGAAGATCGAATAGGCTTGGTCCGGGCAAGATTTCCGTCAGCCGATCGGCGGGACAATCCAGAAATCCTTCGGGCAGCCGGTCGAAGACGGCGCAAGGCGCATCAGTCACTGTCTCTCCTCATGCTCCCCACTGATGAACGGGCGCGCCGCTGCGCTGGCGTTCGCAATAGGCCGCCATCATGGGATAAAGGTCGCCGCCGCGCGCCTCAAGCGCCTTTCGCTGCCAGGCGGCGCCCGTTTGGCGGGTCTTCACCCGGGCCTCGATCACATCGAGAAAATCGGCCTCGGCAACGCCAAGATCGGCAAGCCCCCCTCGGGCGGCGGGAATAAGCCGATCCAACAGCAGCTGGTCGGCGGCGATCTCGCCCTCGCCAGGCCAAACGAGCCGCGCGTCAAGACCCAGGCGTGCGGCGGCGTAAAAGTTCTGGCGCGCG
>CAZCJY010000063.1:9987-12179 GCA_964498975.1 uncultured Methylocystis sp. | reverse complement strand
CCTCATATATGGACTTTCATGCAACGCGCATGCTAGGCGCCTCTCTCCCGCGAGAATTGCAACAAGGCCGCGCCTGATGATCCCCCGCTATTCCCGCCCCGAGATGACGGTCATTTGGGAGCCGCAGACGCGCTTCCGGATCTGGTTTGAAATCGAGGCTTACGCCTGCGACGCGCTGGCCGAAATCGGCGTCATCCCGAGAGAGAGCGCCAAGGCGATCTGGGACAAGGCCGATTTCGTGACTTTCGATGTCGCCCGCATCGACGAGATCGAGCGGGTGACGAAGCACGACGTCATCGCCTTTCTCACCCATCTCGCCGAATTCATCGGGCCGGAATCGCGCTTCGTGCATCAGGGCATGACGAGCTCCGATGTGCTCGACACCTGCCTCGCCGTGCAGCTTTCGCGCGCCGCCGACCTGCTCATCGCCGATGTCGACGCGCTGCTCGCCGCGATCAAGAAGCGCGCATATGAACATAAATACACGCCGACGATCGGGCGCTCGCACGGCATCCACGCCGAGCCGACGACCTTCGGGCTGAAGATGGCGCAGGCCTATGCCGAGTTCACGCGCGCCCGCGAGCGGCTGGTTCATGCGCGTAAGGAGGTCGCGACCTGCGCCATCTCGGGGGCCGTAGGCACTTTCGCCAATATCGATCCGCGCGTTGAAGAATATGTGGCGCATAAGATGGGCCTGACGGTTGAACCCGTCTCGACGCAGGTCATCCCGCGCGACCGCCATGCCGCCTTCTTCGCGACGCTCGCCGTCGTGGCGTCGTCGGTCGAACGGCTCGCGATCGAGATTCGTCATTTGCAACGCACCGAGGTGCTGGAGGCGGAGGAATATTTCTCCGCCGGCCAGAAGGGCTCCTCGGCCATGCCGCATAAGCGCAATCCTGTGCTCACCGAGAATCTTACGGGCCTTGCGCGGCTGGTGCGCGGCATGGCGATTCCGACGATGGAAAATGTGGCGCTCTGGCATGAACGCGATATTTCACATTCTTCCGTCGAGCGCATGATCGGCCCCGACGCGACGGTGACGCTCGATTTCGCCCTGGCGCGGTTGACGAATGTGGTCGAAAACCTCGTCGTCTATCCCGAGAATATGCGGAAGAATCTGGACAAGCTTGGCGGCTTGGTTCATTCGCAGCGCGTGCTTCTGGCGCTCACGCAAAAGGGCGTCTCGCGCGAAGACGCCTATGCGATGGTGCAGCGAAACGCCATGCCGGTGTGGCGAGGCGAGGGAGACTTCCGTGCGTTGCTCGGCGCCGACAAGGATGTCAGCGCGAAGCTTTCAGCCACGGAACTCGACGAATTGTTCGATCTTTCGTACCACTTCAAACATGTGGATACGATTTTCGCGCGGGTGTTTGGCGAGGCCTAGCAGTCCCCTCGATCTCCAAATATCCGAGCTGCAATTCTCTTGCGAAGGCGATGAGGGCGGCGGTGAAGAGCGCCATCGCCAAAGCGAATAGGAATCCCGCACCATATTCATGGCGCACGCGCAGGAAGGCCGCCGCGAAGCCGAGAATGACGAGAACGCTCGTGACGATGCAGCTTGCGACGCCCCAGTAAATGGCGCGATGCATCAGTCTGCCGCGCTTTCGGAGGATCGGCAGTTCGGCTTTGAGCGCCAGCGCCTGACTGTCGTCGTCGCCGGTCTCGTCAATGGTTCTCGTACGGTCGACGATTCGGTCCAGCCGCGAGACGAGCACGGACAGGAGCTGCGCCTCGGCCGCGAGCAGAAAAGCGGGGCCGGTGACCTGGGAGATCACATTGGAAAGCTGTTCGATCGAGGGCGTGTCAATGAGCATCGCTCGTCCCCGTGTTGGCGCGCCCGGTTCGGGCGACCGGCGCCGCCTTGAAGCCGGGAGACTGTAGCCACTTGAGCCGCCTTGGGCTCGCCAGTATCGCTTTGCGTTGCGTGCGCCGCAACGTCCGGCCTTTCCATACTCTCCGCAAAGCCTTAAACAGCGGGCCATGATCTGGCTTGTCTTCGCGTTTCTCACCGGCGTCGCGGTCATGGCTGTGCTGGCGCCGCTCGCCATGCGCGGCGGATCGAAGGATGCGAGCGCCGCCGACATCGCCTTTTTCGAGGAGCAAATCGCCGAAATCGAGCGCGAACGTGCCGAGGGTGAGCTGGAAGCCGCCGAAGCCGAGGCGGCGAAGACCGAAGCGGCGCGCCGCTTCGG
>CAZCJY010000063.1:5976-9977 GCA_964498975.1 uncultured Methylocystis sp. | reverse complement strand
CGCCGAAGCCGCACTGAAAGGCGGCGCGAGCCGCTCGCGCAGGACCGCGCTCGTCGCCGCGCTCGTGGCGATCGTCGCCATCCCAGCCATTTCGCTGCCGCTCTATCTGCGGTTCGGCCATTTGGAAATGCCCGACATGCCGCTGACGGCGCGGCTCGAAGCCGTCCCGGACCGCAACGATCTCGCCGGCGCGGTCGCGCGCATCGAGCAGCATTTGCGCGAACATCCGGAAGACGGCCGCGGCTTCGAGGTCGTCGCGCCTTATCTTCTGCGCACGGGGCGCGGCGAAGACGCCATCCACGCCTATAGCGAGGCGTTGCGGTTGCTCGGCGCGACGGCGTCTCGCCATGCGGCGCTCGGCGAAGCGCGGGTTGTCGTCGCGCAGGGGGCGGTGACGGCGGAAGCGAAAAAGAATTTCGAGGCGGCGCTCGCCTTGGAGCCCGGCATGCCGGCGCCGCAATATTATCTTGGGTTGGCCGCCGCTCAGGCGGGCGAGAAGGACAAGGCGATCGAAATCTTCTCCAAGATGGCCGCTGACGCGCCGTCTGACGCCGCTTATCTGAAGGCTGTCAACGCCAGGCTCGTGGAGCTGCGCGGCGAGTCCGAGGCGCCTTCTGTCGCACGCGGTTCGTCGAGCGAGCAGGGCAAGGCCATCGCAGCCATGCCCGCCGATCAACGCCAAGCTGCGATCCGCGGCATGGTGGATCGCCTCGCCTCGCGGCTGGACGCCGAGGGCGATGATGTGGAAGGCTGGCTGAAGCTCATTCGCGCCTATAGCGTCCTCGCCGAGACCGAAAAGGCGAAAAAAGCCGTAACGAACGCGCGCAAGGCGCTGGCGGACAAGCAAGACGACGTCGCCCGCATCGAGGCGCTGGCGAAGGAATTGGATATCGGCGGGTGACGGAGCTCCAAACTCAATGACGCGCAAGGGAAAGCGGCTGACGTTGATCATCGGCGCGCTGGCGGTTCTCGGCCTCGCCGCCGGCCTGATGCTGTTCGCGCTGCGAGACAATATCGTATTCTTCTATACGCCCTCGGAGCTGGCGAAAAAGCAGATCGCGCCCGGCGCGCGGCTGCGCATCGGCGGGCTGGTGAAGGAGGGCAGCGTTGTGAAAAGCGACGGCCGCGCGGTGAAATTCACCGTCACCGACAAGACGCGCGATCTCGCCGTCGCCTACACCGGCCTGCTGCCCGATCTTTTCAAGGAAGGGCAGGGCGTCGTGGTCGACGGCGTGCTGCAGCCGGACGGAAATTTCCGCGCCGACAGCGTGCTCGCCAAGCATGACGAACGCTACATGCCGCGCGACGTCGCCGACGCTTTGAAGAAACAAGGCGTATGGCAGGGAGAGAAGAAGTGAGGCGGCTGTGCAGCTTTGACAGGTTCGCGCCAACCCTCTCCCTGAGGGAGAGGGTGGCTGCGAAGCAGCCGGGTGAGGGGCAATCGCCTTTCCGGCTTTTGCGTTTTCGTCAAGGCCAGCGATTCCAACCCCTCACCCCGGTCCTACGGACCGACCCTCTCCCTATAGGAGAGGGTGTGCGCGTGAGCCGCCCATGATCGTCGAAACCGGACATTACGCGCTCGTTCTGGCGCTTGCGCTCGCGCTGGCGCAATTCGCCATTCCCTTCGCCGGCGCGCGGATGAACGACGCCGCGCTGATGCGCGTCGCGCGTCCCGCCGCCATCGCGCAATTCCTCTTCGTCGCGCTTTCATACAGTGCGCTCACTTACGCGCATGTAACGTCGGATTTCTCGCTTCAAAACGTCATCGAGAATTCGCATTCGCTGAAACCCTTCATCTATAAAATCTCCGGCGTTTGGGGGAACCACGAAGGCTCGATGCTTTTGTGGGTGCTCGTGCTCTCGCTCTGCGGCGCGCTGATCGCGCTCTTCTCGGCCGCAATGTCCGACAGGCTGCGCGCCGACGCGCTCGCCATGCAGGGTCTGCTCGGCGCGGCGTTTCTGCTGTTCATTCTGCTGACGTCCAATCCTTTCGCGCGCGTCGCGCCGGCGCCCTGGGAGGGCCGCGACCTCAATCCGATCCTGCAAGACCCCGGCCTCGCGATTCATCCGCCGCTGCTTTATCTCGGCTATGTCGGCTTCTCGATCGTCTTTTCTTTCGCCGCCGCGGCGCTGATCGGCGGGCGCATCGACGCCGCCTGGGCGCGCGTCGTGCGGCCCTGGACGCTGTTCGCCTGGGTCGCGCTAACGCTCGGCATCGCGATGGGCTCCTACTGGGCCTATTACACGCTCGGCTGGGGCGGCTTCTGGTTCTGGGACCCGGTCGAAAACGCGTCGCTCATGCCCTGGATCGCCGGCACGGCGCTCTTGCACAGCGCCGCTGTGATGGAGAAGCGCGAGGCGCTGAAAGTCTGGACGATTTTTCTGTCGATCCTCGCCTTCTCGTTGTCGCTGCTCGGCACGTTCCTCGTGCGCTCGGGCGTGCTGACTTCCGTCCATGCCTTCGCCAGCGATCCTGATCGCGGCGTCTTTATTCTCGCCATTCTCGTGTTCTTCATCGGGGGCGCCTTGGCGCTCTTCGCGCTGCGCGCCGGTGCGCTTCCCGTCGGAGGCCTGTTCTCGCCGATCTCGCGCGAGGGCGCGCTGGTGGTGAATAATCTGCTGCTTTCGGCCTGCTGCGCGACGGTGGTCATCGGCACGCTTTATCCGTTGGCGCTCGAAGCGCTCACCGGCGAGAAGATTTCCGTCGGCGCGCCTTTCTTCAATACGGTGCTGATCCCGATCGCGCTGCCGCTCACGTTGCTGATGCCAATCGGCCAGATGCTTTCATGGAAGCGCGGCGATCTCGCAGCCGCGCTTCAACGCCTGCGCGTCGCTTTCTTTGTCGGCGTCTTGGCGGCGGCGGTTTTCGGCGCTTGGTATGGAACGCCTTTTCTTTCCATCATTACGGGGGGAATAGCGATCTATCTTATCGTCGGCGGCTTGAGCGATCTTGCGCAGCGCGCGACGTCGCGCGTTTCATCGGCGCGCTCCATCTTTTCGAGACTGCGCGGCGTTCCGCTCTCGGCCTATGGCGCGTCGATCGCGCATGCGGGCATGGGATTGACGCTTCTCGGACTCGCCGCGACTGGCTGGGGCGTCGAGAGTATCGTCTCGATGAAGCCGCTGACCTATTACGATGTCGGGCCTTATCAGATCGGCATCGAGGAAATCTCGCCGCGTCAGGGGCCGAATTATTCGGAAGTCTTCGCCGTCATGGCGGTGCGCAAGGATGGCGCGACCCTCGCCAAGATCGAACCGGCGAAGCGCTTCTATCAGGCGCGGCGCATGGCGCGTTCGGAAGCCGGCATCGTCACGCTCGGCCTTGGCCAGGTCTATGCCGCGATCGGCGACTCGCATGAGGATGGGAGCATCGACGCGCGGCTTTACTGGAAGCCGCTCGTGACGCTGATCTGGATCGGCGCGCTGGTCATGGCCTTTGGCGGGGCGCTGTCGCTCGCCGACCGGCGCCTGCGTATTGGCGTCGCGCGCCGGGCGCCGATCCGCGCGCTTCCGGAGGCGGCGGAATGAGCGGCGAAACCCCCTCCCTGTCCCTCCCCCGCTTTCGCGGGAGAGGGTACCCTAACGATCGATATTTGTCCGGTTCCAAGCAATCGCCGAGTCTCGCTCCCTCTCCCGCGAAGCGGGGGAGGGTTGGTGTGGGGGTCTTCGTCGCTTTCCTCCTTTTCCCCCTCGCGGCCTATGCCGTCACGCCGGGCGAAATGCTCGCCGATCCGGCGCTGGAGGCGCGCGCGCGGGCGATCACCACCGAGCTGCGCTGCCTCGTCTGCCAGAACCAGTCGATCGATGATTCCGACGCCTCGCTCGCCAAGGATTTGCGCGTGCTTGTGCGCGAAAAGCTGAAGGAGGGCATGAGCGACGCGCAGGTGCGCGAATTCGTTCATTCCCGCTACGGCGATTTCGTGCTTCTGCGTCCGCCGATGAAGATGGGCACGCTGCTGCTTTGGACCGCGCCTGTGCTGGCGCTGCTCGCCGGCGCCGCC
>CAZCJY010000063.1:0-5966 GCA_964498975.1 uncultured Methylocystis sp. | reverse complement strand
GCCGCCATCTGGGCGGCCTCCCGCCGGCGCCGCCGCGGCGCGCTTCCCGCGCCCGCTAAGGCGCTTACCGCGGAGGAGCGCGCGCGGCTGAAGGCGCTGGGGGTTTCGGACCCCGACGAGCCAGACGCCTGACCCCTATCCAACCCGTTCCCGCTGCACTATAGGGGCGGGAGCGATCCGCCGCCCGCGCGGCGCAGCGAAAGAAACGGACCATGGCCGAACATTCCACGCCCCATTTCCACAATCAGCCCGGCGTCGCCCAGATCCGGGTCGGGGCGAAGGAATTCATGTGCGTCGGCGCGCTGCCGCCCTTCGACCATCCCCATGTCTATATCGACATGGGCGCGGCCAATGAGACCGTCTGCCCCTATTGCTCGACCCTTTACGTCTATGACGCGTCGCTTCGCGGGGGCGCCGATCCGGCCGAATGCGTCTATCGCCCGGCGCAAGAAGCCGCCTGACGGCTGACAGCTCATGAGCGCGCCGATCGTCATCGCCGGCGCCGGCATCGGCGGCCTGACCGCCGCTCTAGCGCTGGCGCGAGCCGGCAAGCGCGCGCTGGTTTTGGAACGCGCGACGACAATCGAGGAAGTCGGGGCGGGTCTCCAGATCGCGCCCAACGCCGGCCGGATTCTCGCCGAACTGGGGGTGGAGCCGGCGCTCGCCGCCGTCGCGCTGGAGCCCGAGGCGATCAACATTCGCCGCGGGCGCGACGGCGCGGTTCTGGCGCGGCTGGATTTGTCTGATGCGCACGCCCGCTGGGGCGCGCCGTTCCGGCTTTTCCACCGCGCCGATTTGCAGGGCGCGCTGCTGCAGGCGGCGCTGGAGAACCCCAGCGCGCATGTCCGCGCCGGCGCGCGGGTCGGCGATTTCGAGGCGAGCGCAAGCGGCGTGCGCATCCGCGTGCATACGCAGGAAGGCGTCGAGGAGATCGAGGCGGCGGGGCTGATCGGCGCCGACGGGCTGCGTTCAAGCGTGCGCGCCCATCGGGTCCCCTCCGAGCGCGACGCCCCGGTCTATTCCGGCTGCGTCGCCTGGCGGGCGACGCTTCCCGCCGAACTGGCGCCTGCCGCGCTCCGGGCGCGCGAAACGAATCTGTGGCTGCTGCCGGGCGCCCATGTCGTGCATTACCCTTTGCGCGACGGGTCGCTCATCAACGCCGTCGTCATCGTCGAGGAGCCGCCGCAGGTTCAGGACGCCGCCGGCTCCATCCTGGCGCTCGACGGCCCGGCCCTTGCGCAAAATCTCGCGCGGCTGCGCATGGCGTCGCAATTGCGCGAATTGATCGAAGCCGGCGCTTCCTGGCGGCATTGGCCGCTTTTTGGCCGTCCGCCGCTGCAGCATTGGGGGCGCGGGGCTGTGACGCTCATGGGCGACGCCGCGCATCCTATGCTGCCCTTTCTGGCGCAGGGCGCGGCGCAGGCGATCGAGGACGCCGACGCTCTGGGGCGCGCCTTCATGCGATTGGGCGCGACGACCGAGTCCGCCTTCGTCGCTTACGAGCGGGTGCGGCTGGTTCGCGCCGTGCGGGTCGTTCGCGCCTCGCGACGCCAGGGCGGCTATTTCCATCTGCGCGGCCTTGCGGCGCGGGCGCGCGATCTTGCGATCCGCGCGCTCGGCGGACGCGGCATGCTCGCGCGCAACGCCTGGCTTTATCGGTAAGCGCCGGCGCTCCAGTCAACGCTCCGGCTCGTCGCCCCTTCCCCCGGCGACAATGCGTTCGATTCGCGGATCGGGCGCGAGCCACATCAGCGCCACGAGCACATAGATCCCCAGCGAAAGATGCTGATCGACAAAGGTGAGCCCGACGGCGATTAGATACAGCAGGACGGAGACCTTGCCCTTCACGTCGGCGCCGATTGCATGCGCCAGCGTCGACTCCGGCCCATGCGCCTTCAACAGCGAACGACTGAGTATGAAATAGGCGATTGCGGGCGTCAGCAGCGAGACGCCATATACGGCGACGGTCGCCGGCGCGAAATGATTCTCGGCCATCCAGGCGGTGGCGAAGGGAATGAGCGACAGCCAGAACAGCAGATGCACATTCGCCCAAAGAATTCGGCCCGTCACATGATGTGCGGCGTGCAGTAGATGGTGATGATTGTTCCAATAGATGGCGATATAGGCGAAGCTCAACACATAGCTGAAGAAGACCGGGGCGAGGCCTGCGAGCGCCGCGAAGGTCGGCTCATGCGGCGGCTTCAGCTCCAGCACCATGATGGTGATGATGATCGCGATGACGCCGTCGCTGAAGGCCGCGAGCCGTTCCTTTTCCACAGATGTTTCTCCATGGCTTCTTGAGCGCTACTCCTTTTGCCGAGCGGCGGCGCGCTCCTTGACGCATTCGCGCGTAAACTCGCGCAAGGCGTTCTTGTCCAGCCCTTTGGCTTCGCCCTCCTTGGCGCAGTCGCGGCGCAGCGCCCGATGCGAGACGCGGCCAAAGAAGCATTTGGTAAGAAAAGCGTCGCGATCGGCGCCCTTCAAACCTTGCTGATTAGCGTTGTCGCGGCAGGCGTTGTGGAACCGCCGCGCCTCGAATTTCGAGAGTCGGCCAGCGGAATTATGGCCGGATTTCGGCGTCGCGGCGGCGGGCGCTTGCGGCGCGGGCGCGAGCTGTCGCGGCTGCGCCAAGGCGCTTAAGGGTAAAGAAACCATCAGCGCGCCGGCGCAAAAGGGAGCCAAAGAGGCGCGCCAGCAACCTGTAAGTGGAACAATCGCGAGCGTCGATTCAAGCATCTGCGTAAAAACCGGAAGCAGGCGTGTGCGGCGGCCCGCCCTGATTGCGCTAAAACCCCGGCGACGCGATTTGCCAATGGGCGACGTCCGGCGCGGAAAGTTATGTGACAAATTTGCGCTCGAAGGAAGGCGCGCGCCAGCGCGGCCTCGGCGGAAATTTTGACGCCGGGCGGTCCATATTAACCTCATAAGCCGCCGGCCGTTAACCAGTCTTTCCCGAAAGTTGAGCGTGTGTCGCCGCGTCCAGCGGACATGCGCCGTCCCTGTCGATAAATAACGAATAAAATCAATGCAATAACTAATCATCTCAAATTTTACCTATTTTCCTATCACAAAATTATACTTACCAGGAATCCGCGCAAATCTAAATGTATTCGCCTAAAATGCGAGAGAATTACTTTTAAGGACAGCAAAACAACAAACCTATTCTCGCCTCATCGAATGGAGGCGGGTTATGTTCGGCATCATCACCAAGGCGCTTGCGGCTCTCGGATTGGCGGGCGCGACGCTTGTCGCGGTCAACGCCACGAGCCTCGCCGGCCCCGACGCCGCGACTTTCGCCGCGCTCGGCTCCGAGACCAGCGTGCCTTACGGCTGGGTGGACTTCTGCCAGCGTTATCGCGGCGAGTGTCAGGACGATGAGCGCGCCGCCCAGGACGTCGATCTCACCGTCGCGGCCTCTCGCAAGATCGCCCGCATCAACGCCTGGGTGAACAAGAACATCGACCCGGTCGCCGATTCCGATCACTGGAGCGCGGTCGACCAATGGGATTACCCCAGCGACGGCAAGGGCGATTGCGAGGACTTTGCGCTGTTGAAGCGCCGCATGCTGATCGAGGAAGGCTTTCCGCGGCAGGCGCTGTTGCTCACCGTCGTCAAGGAGAAGAACGGCGACGGCCATTCAGTGCTGACGATCAAGACCAACCGCGGCGAATTCGTGCTCGACAATCTCTCCAATGAGATGCGGCCCTGGACGCGCGTTCCCTATCGCTTCGTCAAGCGCCAGTCGCAGCAAAATCAGAATGTTTGGGTGGCGGTTGGCCCCCCGACCAGCGCGCCGGCCTATGTTTCGCGCTAAGCCGGCTTCGCATCGGCTCTAGGCGATAAGCTCCAGCCCCTTCGCACAGCGCTCGGCGTTTTCCACATAATGCTTGGCCGAGGCGAGATGGCGCGCGCGGGCGCCCTCGTCCAGCGTGCGGATCGCCTTGGCGGGCGAGCCGACGATCAGCGAATTGTCGGGAAATTCCTTGCCCTCGGTGACCAATGCGTTTGCGCCGACGAGGCAGTTGGCGCCGATCTTCGCGCCGTTGAGGATCGTGGCGCCCATGCCGATCAGGCTGGCTTCGCCGATGACGCAGCTATGCAGGATGACGCCGTGGCCGATCGTGCAGTCCGCTCCGATGACGAGCGGATAGCCCATATCCGTGTGAAGAATGCTGTTCTCCTGAATATTCGTGCGCGCGCCGATGGTTATCCATTCATTGTCGCCGCGCAGCACGCAGCCGAACCAGATGTTGGCGCCCTCCATGAGCTCGACGCGGCCGATGACATGGGCGCCCGGCGCCACGAAATAGCGCGCCGGAGCGGGCAGGCGGGGCGCGATTCCGTCGATCTTGTAAAGCGGCATGCGAGCATTCTCCCTAAAAAGAGGGCGCGACATTGCCATTTTCGGCCGTTTTCATGCAATGGCGGAAGGTTGCGGGCCAAAGCGGCGTCATTCGGAAGCCACGTCAAATTGCGTTATAAGTGACTGGGAGGGCTGCGGGTCTTCGCGGGCGGCGCGCCATCGGGCGCGCGCTGTCGCGCACGAAGGCACGCTATTGGAGGACGCGTACTGAGCGCCATTATGTTGCGGGACCGGGTGCGGCTTGCCGGCGTGTCGGCGGCGCGGGCGGCGGGCGCCTTCGCGCGCGGCGCCGCCGCGCCCTATCACCTGATGAAATCCATGGCGATTACGCCGCCCGAACGGCTGCGGATCGCGCCTCCCGACATCCGCACGACCGATTCGACGGTCGCCGACCAGATCTATGCAGGCTTTTTCTCCTTCGAGGGCAAGACGATCCAGGCGCAGGGCGTCTCCCCTTTTCTGCTCTCGCCGCCTTCGCCCGGTTGGCGGCGCAAGCTTGCCGGCTTTTCCTGGCTGCGGCATCTGCGCGCCGCCGATAGCGCCCTCGCGCAGGCCAACGCCCAGGCGCTCGTCGCCGATTTTCTCGCCCTTCCAAAGATGGCCGCGGACGATCCGGCGATGGAGCCCGCTGTCGTCGCCCGGCGCCTGCTTTCCTTCCTGTCGCAGTCGCCGGCGTTGCTCGACGGCGCCGATGCGGACTTCTACGACGTCTTCATGATGGCGCTTGCGCGTGGCGCGCGGCAATTATGGCGGGCGCTTGCGGGCGACGGCGCGCGCGGCGCCGATCGCGCCTTCTGCGCCATCGCCCTGGCCGAATTCGCCGTCTGCGCCGACACGGGCCGCAAGATCGCGCCGCATGTGACGCGCGCGCTGACCGCGGAGCTCGACCGGCAGATATTGAGCGATGGCGGCCACGTCAGCCGCAACCCGCAGGTCGCCGTCGATCTGCTGCTCGATCTTCTGCCGTTGCGACAGGTCATCGCCGCGCGCGGCCTCCAGACGCCGCCGTCCGTGCTGCGCGCCATCGACCGCATGATGCCGATGTTGCGCATGTTGCAGCATGGCGACGGTTCGCTGGCGCTGTTCAATGGCATGGGCGCGACGGCGCTGAACCGGCTCGCGAGCGTGCTCGCGCATGAGGACACGCGCGGCGCGGCGCCGGTCAACGCGCCTTACGCCGGCTATCAGCGCCTGGAGGCGCGCGACGCGGTCGTCATCGTCGACGCCGGCGCCCCGCCGCCCTTCGAATTCTCGCAAAGCGCCCACGCCGGCTGTCTTTCCTTCGAATATTCGCTTGGGATCGAGCGCGTCGTCGTCAATTGCGGCGCGCCCTTGCCGCCCCATGACGACGCCCGCGAACTTGCGCGCGCCACCGCCGCGCATTCGACGCTGATCATCGCCGACCGCTCCAGCGCACGCATCGCGCCGCTCAGCGCGCCGCGCCGGCGCGCTGGCCGCATTCTCTCCGGCCTGCTCGAAACGCCGGTGGAGCGCCGACATCTCGAGGGGGCGACGGCGCTCATCCTGTCGCATGACGGCTATGCGCGTGACTTCGGCCTCATTCACCAGCGCGAGCTGACGCTCATGGACGACGGCGCCGCGC
>CAZCJY010000062.1:0-12209 GCA_964498975.1 uncultured Methylocystis sp. | reverse complement strand
CGTCAACATCAACGACAAGCACATCGAAGTGATCGTGCGTCAGATGTTGCAGAAGGTCGACATCGTCGATCCCGGCGACACCGGCTACCTCGAAGGCGAGCAGGTGGATCACGTCGAACTCGACGAAATGAACGCCAAGACGATCGAGAATGGCGGCAAGCCTGCGAGCGGCACGCCGGTGCTGCTCGGCATCACCAAGGCGTCGCTGCAGACGCGCTCCTTCTTCTCCGCCGCCTCCTTCCAGGAGACGACGCGCGTGCTCACCGAGGCCGCCGTCAACGGCAAGATCGACCCGCTGGTCGGCCTCAAGGAGAACGTCATCGTCGGCCGACTTATTCCGGCCGGCACCGGCGCGGCGATGTCCAAGTTCCGGAGCATCGCCGGCGGGCGCGACGATCTCATCATCGAGCAGCGCGCCGAATCCGCCGAACCCGCGCCGGCTCTGCCGCCCGCGGAGTGATGTCGACGGGCGTTACGAAAATTGAAAAGGCCGCCTTCATCGGGCGGCCTTTTTTAATGCGCGAACGCCGTCATTGCGAGGAGGCGAAGCCGACGAAGCAATCCAGATGGGGCAACGCTCTGTCTGGATTGCTTCGCGCGTCGCTCCACTCGCGCTCGCAATGACAAGCGTTGACGCTCGGCGTCGACTATATGTGAGCGGAAAGGAACGCAGCAGTGTCCCAATCCCTCCCCGCCCGCGCCGCGCGCGCGCTGATTTTCGTCTATCGCGTCACCTTTTCGGCGATCGCTGGCCGCTTCTGCCGCTATGCGCCGACCTGCTCCGAATATGCGGATGAAGCGATCGCGCGCCATGGGCTATGGGCCGGCGGCTGGATGGGCTTCGCGCGGCTGTGCCGTTGCCGGCCCGGTGGCGGCGCGGGCTTCGATCCCGTGCCGGCAACGCTGCGCGCCGACGCCAGCGCGCTGACGCCCTGGCGATACGGCGTCTGGCGCCAGCGGCCGATCTGCGAAACGGTCGAAAGCAACGACGCGAGCCCGCCTAATTGAGAACGACGACTTTCGTTCCAACCTTCACGCGGCCATAGAGATCGACGACATCCTTATTGGTCATGCGGATGCATCCGGACGACACGGCGGCGCCGATCGTGTCCGGCTCGTTGGAGCCGTGAATGCGATATTGGCTGGAGCCAAGATAAAGCGCGCGCGCGCCGAGCGGATTGTCCATGCCGCCCGCCATGTGCCGTGGCAGGTCGGGACGACGCCTCAGCATCTGCGGCGGCGGGCTCCAATCCGGCCATTCGCGTTTGCGCGAGACCGTCTTCACGCCCGACCAGGTGAAGCCCATCCTGCCGACGCCCACGCCATATTCGATGGCGCGCCCATCGCCGAGCACGTAATAGAGCCGACGATCCTTCGTCGAGATGACGACCGTTCCGCGCCCATATTGCGGATGGCGCCAATAAACGACCTGCCGCGGTATCGCCTGCTCGCGAAATATGTTGAGAAAATCGGCGAGCGGTCCTCGGCTGACCGGACTGTCGAAGGCGTGCGCTGGCGCCACCAACATGCCCAGCGCCGCCACAAGAATCCATCCACGCATATGGCGCATAGCCGACCTCCAGCGGAGTGGGCGCAAAAAACGAGACCGTTAAGATTTTGTGGCGAATGTGGCTGATTTCGGGTCACGCCGCCCGCGCAAGGCCGGCGCTGGCGCGCGCCGTCCGCTGTTCGGGCCGGCCCGCTCACGCCTTCAATCAATGAGGCGGCGTCTGTAGCGGCAAGGTAACCCGCGCGATCAGACCATGCGGCTTGCGATCAATGAGCTCCAATCGTCCTTCCATCTCTTCCGCGAGGCTGCGGGCGATGAAGAGCCCGAGGCGAATCCCGCAGGCGCCTGCAGATCGCGGCTGGCGCCGCGCACGAAGGGCGCTGTCAAACGTTCCTTGTCCTGCACCGAAACGCCGGGTCCTTCGTCGACGACATCGATCTGAACGCATCCGGTGGTCGGCTGCGTGACGACGACATCGGCGCATCCGGCGTAGGTGACGGCGTTTTCAATGAGATTGTTGAAGAGCCGCTGAACATCGGCGAGCGACCCTTGAATCATCTGACGCTGGCCGCCCCTGTATGTGACCTTGCGCCCTAAATCCACAAAATCATCGACGACGCTTTGAAGCACGCTATCGAGGTCGAGAAGCTTGCGCTCCGCCGCCTCATGGTTTTCCTGTAGCCGTTGAAGATTCTTGTACAGCATCGAATCCATGAGTTCGACGTCTTGCAGCATTTTAGAACGCACCGTCTCGTCGTCAACGAACTCACAGCGCAGGCGCACCCGCGTCAATATTGTCCGCAAATCATGGCTGATCGCGGCGGAAAATCGAGCGCGCGCCTCCAACATCGAAAAAATCCGAGACTGCATTCTATTGAGCGCGCGCGTGAGATCGCGCACCTCCTGAGGACCCTGCTCCTTGATTGGCGATTGATCACGCAACTCGCCAGGAAATTTCTCCGCTTGTTGCGCAAGCTGCACCAGCGGCGCGATGATTGCGTTCGAGGCCCACATCGCCAAAATCGTCGCGCATAAAAAGAAGAAGAGCGCCGAACCAAACCAGACGCTCCAGGAGGGCGGGCCACGCGGCGGACGAGGTGGCGGGGACCCCGGTCCTCGCGGATCGGTCGGCGAAGGCTCTACGCCTTCCGGCGGAGGTCGAGGCTTCTTTGCGAAAATAAATCCGCCCTTGCGCAAGCCAATCGCGACGGCGGGAGAGTCATCGCCTGCGTCCGACTCCACAAGATGGACATCGGCGCCGGTCCACAAGCGCCTTCTCAATTCATCGATGAAAGGGCTGCGCGCCGCGCCGGATATAAGCGCCGGGAGGCGGTCGACGATTGAAGCCTGGATCTGAGGAAATACCCGCACGATATCGGACAGGGCCTGCGCGCGTTCAGCTTCAGACGCGGCATCCACTGCGACCGCCAAGCCCGCGATGTGATCGGCGGCGCGCCCTGGGGGCGGCGGAGGACGATCCCGGTCCCCCAACAGACTGAATGCGATCGTGAGCGTCGCGTGAAATAGAAGTATGGCGACGAGGACAAGAATCGCAATCTGGCCGTTAAGGCGATCAAGCCAAAAGCGCTTCGCCCAATTCTTCATAGGCGCGTCACTTGCGGCGCAAACATATAGCCCTCGGCGCGAACGGTCACAATAAACTTCGGATTCTTTGGATCATCTTCTAACTTTTGCCGCAGCCGGCTGATGTGCACGTCAATGCTCCGATCCATCGGTCCCGTGATCCGCCCATGGATGAGCGTGATCAACTGGTCACGGCTCAATATGCGATTTGGATGTTCGCAAAACGCAAATAAGAGGTCGAACTCCGCGCCCCTTAGCGCAACCTCCACGCCTGACGGCGCCGTCACCTGCCGCGTCAATAGATCAACCGCCCAACCCGCAAAACCATAGCCTTTAACGGCCTTTTTTCCGTCGCGCCGCGCCGGCTCGATCGCCGTGCTCGCATGGGCGCGTCTCATCACCGCGCGAAGCCGCGCCAGCAACTCCCGTGGATTAAATGGCTTGACGATATAATCATCGGCGCCGACCTCGAGCCCCACAATCTTGTCCACGTCGTCGCCCTGCGCCGTCACGATGATGATCGGCAGATTCGACTTCATACGCATTCTCTTGCAAATCGAAAGCCCATCTTCGCCCGGAAGATGGATGTCGAGAATGAGAAGATCGAAATCGCGATTGGCAAAGGCGGCGTCCATCGCCGTGCCGCTCGGCGCGATCGTCACTTCCATCTCATGCTTTCTGAGATAACGCGAAACGAGGTCGCCGATTTCAGAATCATCTTCCACGAGGAGGATAGAAGGCGCGTCTTTCACGTCGAATTGTACCTCCGTTTTGGGTCGGCGCAATATTGAGCGCCTATTCAATCGTTTCAGGAATGTTGCCGCCACCGGCCGCATCCTGCCTGAAAACCGGGGTGTTGAAGCGCATTTGCAAGGCGACCGACAGCCGCATGAAACAATCCTGCAACCTTGCGCGCAGAGCGGACAAGGCGCTGAAAAACTCGGAGCTGATGGTGGGGCTTCTTCATTCGAGGAACGCCGGAAACATGGAATGCGCCCAATTTCGCTCATCGCCGCCGCCCAAGCAACGCCCCCTTCTATCTTTTTGTCGTCGCCCGGATCGCCGCCGCGTGCATGTCCTTGAAGCCCGACAAGGCCTCCAACGTCATCGCGCGCTATTTTCGGTCGAACAGCAACGCGTGTCTGTACCGCGTCGGAGAAAAAAGTGAACCCGGAACGAAAAATCTGGTCGCATTTCATCACAGAGTTGCGCAGCGAAGAAGAGTTTTTACGCACCTACGCCGTCGACGATACGACGAAGTTGGTCTACATAAAATTGAAGGAACTCTATTGGACCGTGACGCGGCTTCTGGGTATGGCGCGTCGGCGCAAAAAGACTGAAAGACCGGTCAATCGCAAACGCCCCGTTTTGACGGACGACCAAGTTGCAGGAGAGGCCTCTCAGGCGGTCAAATGCCCGCGCGTGCTGATTGACGTCACGCTGACGCATAGATTTGGCAGAAACACCGGGATACAGCGCGCCGTCCGCGAAATTAGCAGATTGGCTTTCGAGACAGGACGGGCTCTGCCCGTGATCATAGAAAACGGCCGCCTGCTTTCCTATTTCGATCATCCGTCGCTGCCGCACGCAATCGACATCGGCGAAGGCGACAAACTGCTGCTGGCGGATTCGAGCTGGGAGCTCGTCGATGAATATCTTCCAATCATTGCCGAGGCTTCCGCGCGAGGCGGAAAGATCATCGTCTGCCTGTATGACATCATTCCGATTTTATATCCGCTTGCCGTTTCGCCCGAAATGGCGGAGCTATTCAACGAGTGGTTTGAAAAAATCGTCTTAAAGAGCGACGCGGTCATGTGCATCTCGGAATGGACCGCGATGATGTTCAATAATTACATTACAAAAAATCATTACCATCCCAAACAAAGACAGAGAATTGGCTGGTGGCGCTTGGGCGCCGATTTTGAACTCGACGCGCGTCATCCGCCATCTTCCGGCGCGATCGCCCTCGCCGCGCAAGACTCGCCATTCTTCTTGAGCGTCGGCACGCTGGAGCCCCGTAAAGGCTACTCCGTCGCCCTGTCCGCTTTCGAAAAGCTGTGGAACGACGATGTCGATGTCCGCTATATCATCGTGGGCCGTCAGGGAGGCCGCGCAAAGGCGCTCGAAGCGAAAATAACCTCGCATCCCGAATACGGACGCCGGCTGATCTGGGTCAATGACGCCAATGATGCGGATCTCTGTCATTATTACACGCACGCGCAGGCGCTGATCTTCGCCTCGGCGGTCGAGGGCTTCGGTCTCCCGTTGGTCGAAGCGCTGCATCATGGCTCGCCGGCGATCGTCTCCGATCTGCCGGTGTTCCACGATATTGGCGGCAACCAGGTGCGTTATTTCAACCTTCTTGACGACGAAAGCCTTGCGAAGGAAGTGGCGCGCGCGATCTATAGCCCGAAACCAAAAGTAGCCGCTCCAAGCTACACATGGCGTCAATCGGTCGACAGTCTGCTGGATGCGATTCAAGAGGAGCGCTATCAGATCAGACGTCTGGACGCAGGCGCACCGGTCTTCGTAAAAGAGCCGTTCCTGGAGGCGCATCGTCAGATGGAATCATGTGCGAACTGAGTCGGCGACGCTAAAGCAAGCGCGGAATTACGCGCGTTCTCTGCGTTGACGCCTGGATCAGTACGCCCTCGTCGCCGCAAAGGCGCACGGTCGTTTCGGCGGGTTCATCGCGGCGCTCGCCATGGGTCGAGATCACTATTGTGGCGCCTGCGGTCGCAGGAGGCGTCCAACTTCTCGGTTCGCCACAGAAATTGAGCGCGACAAATATGCGGTCTTCGCCAGAAACGCGCTCATAGGCGAGAACGTCGTCGCGGCTGGACAAGAGACGCCATTCGCCCTTGTGCAGCGCGCAATGTTCGCGCCTGTAGTAGAGCAAGCTTCTCGTCAAGGCGAGGATCGATGAATCGTCGCGACCCATCGTCGCGACGTTGCGTGTCTCGAAATCAGGCGTCAGCGGCAGCCAGGGTTCGCGCGTCGAAAATTCCGCGAAGGCGCTCGCGTCCCATTGCATGGGCGTTCTCGACGGATCGCGGCCGACGCCAAGGCCTGGCTCGCGTTTCGCCCACGGATCCTGCAGGCGATCCGCCGGAATATCGACATGGCCGATCCCGATTTCATCGCCGTAATAGAGCGTCGGCGTGCCACGAAGCGTCAGGAGCAGCATGGCGGCGACCCGCGCCTGCGCCGCGCCGACGCGCGCGGCAATGCGCGGCCTGTCGTGATTGCTGAGCACCCAATTCGGCCACGCGCCTTGCGGCAACGCCGCTTCATATTTCTCGATCATTCGGCCGATCTCGGCGGCGTCCCAGCGCGCATCTAGAAGCTGGAAATTGAACGGCAGATGGACGCCTTGCAGCTCTTTGCCATAATAGGCGACGAGCCGCTCGATGGGCAGATAGATTTCGCCGATTAGCACGCGATCGTCGAACTCCTCGACCACCCGTCGCATCTCGGCGATGACGTCATGCACCTCGGGCTGGTCCGATGAATGAGTCTGGGCGAGACGAATAATGTCGGGACCTTCTCCGGTCCAACCCGGATTGACCGGATTGTCGCGGAAGGCGGCGTCCTTGACGATATGCGAGATCACATCGACGCGAAAACCGTCGACGCCGCGCCGCAACCAAAAACGCAGCACGTCATGCATCGCAGCGCGAACTTGCGGATTGCGCCAGTTGACATCGGGTTGCTCAGGCAAGAATGAGTGCAGATAATATTGTTGCGTTTGCTCATCCCAGCTCCATGCGCTGCCGCCGAAATGGCTGAACCAATTGTTCGGCGGCCCGCCGTCCGGCGCGGGATCGCGCCAGAGATACCAGTCGCGTTTGGGGCCGCTGCGCGCGCTCTTGCTCGCGAGAAACCAAGGATGCGCATTGGACGTATGGTTTGGAACGAAATCGAGGATGATTTTCAGTCGCCGTTCATGCGCCGCTGCGACAAGCGCATCGAAGCGCGCAAGCGAGCCAAAGAGCGGATCGACATCGCAATAGTCGGAGACGTCATAGCCGAAGTCATGCATCGGCGAAGGATAGAAGGGCGAGAGCCAGATCGCGTCAACGCCGAGCCAGACGAGATAGTCGAGCCGTCGCCGCACGCCCTCGAGATCGCCAACGCCGTCGCCGTCCGAGTCCTGAAAGGAGCGCGGATAGATCTGATAGACCGTTCCCGTCCGCCACCAGGCCTGCGGCATCTGCGTCTCCGATGCGCGTTAGGTCGAAACCATGCGCAAGCTTGCGGTCAGCAAATCTTTCCGCTCCGCGCTGAGGCCGACCAGAATATCGAAAGCGCCAGGTTCGAACATGGGCTCCATATCCTCGCCCGGAAAGGAGAAGCTTTCGGCGCTCAGCGTGAAAGCGACAGTTCTGCTCTCACCTGGCGCTAACGCGACCTTGGCCCAGGCCTTCAACTCCATCAACGGGCGCGCGACGCGCGCCGTCACGTCATGAATGAAGAGAAAGATCGTCTCATCCGTCGCGACCTCGCTCTCATTGCGCGCATCGACGCGCGCCTCGACCTCATCGCCGAGCTTGAATTCAAGCCGATTGACGCGAAGATTCGCCAAGGTCACGCGTGCATAGGAAAGCCCGTGGCCGAAGGGAAATTGTGGCTCGACAGGACAATCGAGATATTTGCTCGTAAACGGATTGTCGGCGTCCGGCGGGCGGCCGGTCGAACGCGACGCATAGAACATCGGAACCTGCCCCACATCGCGCGGCCAAGTGACGGCAAGCCGCGCGCAAGGATTGAAACGGCCCGTCAGCACATCGGCGATGGCGTGGCCCGCCATATCGCCAAGGAACCATGTGGCGAGCACGGCCTGCGCCTGTTCGATAAGCCAGGGCGCGGTCAATGGGCGTCCGCAAGAAAGCAGCGCGACCGTCGGCGCGCCGACCACGACGATCTTTTCCGCAAGCTGGCGTTGTCTTCCCGGCAGTCCGGGCGTCGCGCGGCAGGCCGCTTCGCCGCTCATGCCGGCGGATTCTCCCAAGCAGAGCATGACGACATCCGCGCTCCTCGCCAGGGCGCAAGCCTGTTCGATTCCGCTCTCGTCGTCGCCCTCTATCGAAACGCCCGCGCAGTGAACGATCTCGCAAGCCGGCAAGGCGGCCTTGAACCCTTCGAGAATCGTGACGCAATTTTCCGCCGCCCCGGCTGCAGACCAGGGACCAAGCATGTCGGCGCGCGCATCCGCCAGGGGTCCAATGACCGCGATGCGACGCACATCCGCGGCAAGCGGCAAAATGTCGCGATTGGATAGCAGCGTGATCGCGCGCCGGGCGGCGTCCAGCGCCAGCTGCCGATGCGCCTCCTGCGCGCCTTCTTCAAGCATCGCCAACCGATAGGGATCGTCGAACAGCCCAAGCCGCTCCTTTAGCCGCAAGACGCGCACGACAGCTGCGTCAATGTCGGCTTCGGCCACCAGGCCGCGCGCCAGCGCCTCCGGCAGGCAGCGCAAATAGGCGCCGCTCACCATATCCATGTCGACGCCAGCAGTGAGCGCAAGAGCCGCCGCCTCGACAAGATCGGCGGCGACGCCATGTTCGACGAGCTCAGCGACCGCCGTGTAATCGCTCATGATGACGCCGTCGAAGCCGAGTTTGCGCCGTAAATATCCGTTCAACAGCTTGTCGTGCGACGTCATGGGAACGCCGTTGACATTGTTGAAGGCGGACATGATCGCCGCGCATCCTGCTTCGACGGCGGCGCGAAACGGCGGTAGATAGACTTCGTGCAGCGCGCGCTCCGAGACATCGACCGCCGCATAATCGCGTCCCGCCGTGGCGGCGCCGCCTGCGCAGAAATGCTTGGCGGTCGCAGCGAGCGCGCCGCGATCGCTCAGGCGCTCGCCCTGGAAGCCGCGAATTTTCGCCTGCGCGAATTTCGATCCGACAAACGGGTCTTCGCCCGGTCCTTCCGCAATCCGGCCCCAGCGCGGATCGCGCGAGACGTCGAGCATCGGCGCGAAGGTAAGATGAACCCCTTCGCACGCCGCCTCAAGCGCCGCAGCCCGCGCCGTGCGTTCCCACAAGAGCGGATCAAAAGCGCCGGCTTCCGCAAGCGGTATCGGAAAGATCGTGCGATATCCATGGAGAATGTCGAGAGCGAAAATCAGCGGCACGCCCAGTCGGGTCTCCTTGACCGCCAGCCGCTGCGTGCGCGCGACGGCGTCGCGCCCCCAAAGGTTGAAGACGCCGCCAACCCGGCCGGCGCGAATGTCATGCGTCGTCTCGCTCGGAATGATTGGGCCGGTAACGGCCTGCCCGGCCGTAACGAGGTTGAGCTGGCCGAGCTTCTCGTCAAGCGTCATGGCGCGCAGAAGGGAATCGATCCGGCTCATGGCGTCGTCCATAATTCTCATCGTTTCCCGGCGCTCGTCTCGGCGGACATAGGCCTCGCCTTAACGGAACGATCCGTTCTAAACTGCTTGTATAACAGATCGTCGGCCGCTGACGGCGCAAGCGGTCGAAGACGGGGCCGTGAAATGCTGGGACGAGATCGTTTGAGATGACGGACCAAGACGACACGCGACAAGAGGACAAGGCTCGGCGAACGGCCGCGGCCGGCGATCTCTGGCCACATCTGAAAATGATCCTCGACGCCCTGCGCGCGTCTCGCCAAAGATTCGCGCTCTATTGGCTGGGCGGCGCTCTCATCGTGATCGTCAGCGCGACGGCCTATGGCCAGATTCGGCTAAACGCGTGGAATAAGCCCTTCTACGACGCGCTGGCGCGAAAGGACCTCTTGGGAGTTGGCGAGCAGCTTTTGGTTTTTGCCTATATCGCCGGCGCATTACTGGTTCTCAACGTCGCTCAGACTTGGCTGGCTCAGATGGCCAAGCTGAAATTGCGCGGAGGGCTGACGCGGGACTTATTCTTTCAGTGGCTGAAATCGCATCGCAGCTTCCGCATCGCGAGTCTGGGCGAAATCGGCGTCAATCCCGACCAGCGTATTCATGCCGACGCCCAGCGCCTTGCCGAAGTCTCGACAGATTTGGGAATCGGCCTTCTGCAAGCGACTTTGCTGCTCGTGAGTTTCGTCGGCGTGCTGTGGGGATTGTCGGAAGGCGTCACATTCGATGCGTTCGATAGAAAGATCGTCATTCCGGGCTATATGGTTTGGTGTGCGCTCCTTTATGCAAGCGTCGCGTCTTTCGCCAGTTGGCGCGTCGGGCGCCCGCTCGTCGAGCTCGGCGCCGAACGCTATGCGCGCGAATCCGAAATGCGTTTCGCGCTGATGCATGTCAACGAATATGGCGAGGCGATCGCCGTTTCTCGCGGCGAAAAGCTGGAAGAAGATCGTCTGCACCGGGAGTTCGATCGTCTTCTCGACGTGCTGCGTCGAATTGTCACCGCAACCACCAATTTGACTTGGGTGACCGCCGGTTATGGCTGGTTCACTATCGTTGCGCCCATCATCGTCGCCGCTCCCGCCTATTTTGCGGGAAATCTCACCTTCGGCGGCTTGCTCATGGCGGTGGGGGCTTTCACTCAGGTGCAGCAATCGCTGCGCTGGTTCGTCGACAATGCCGGAACGATCGCCGATTGGCGCGCGACGCTGCATCGCGTCGGCGGTTTTCGGCAAGCCTTGCTCGACATCGACAAGGACGGCTTGGACGCTCGCCGCATCGCATTCGAAGAAACGTCGGACGATCGGTTTGTCCTCGACGAACTGTGCATTCTTTCGCCCGCCGGACTAACAAGCTTAAGCGAAGCGCATGTCGAGATTGCGCCGGGCGAGCATGTCCTGATTGTCGGCGAGCCGAGGTCCGGCAAGACATGGCTCTTTCAGACAATGGCGGGATTGCGGACGTCCGGGAGCGGCCGCATTCGTCTGCCGCCGACGGAACGCGTTCTCTTTGTACCGAAGCGCGCCTATATACCCGACCTTTCGTTGCGCGACATTCTTTCCTATCCGTCGCCATCGAGCAGTTTTCCCGAAGAAGCCTGTGTCGCGGCGCTGATGCGCTTCGATCTGCGACATTTGGCGCCATGGCTCGATCGGGTAGCGCGATGGGAAAAGGAATTGACGGATCCGGAGCAGCAACAACTCGCTTTTGCGCGCGTCCTGCTGCACAAGCCGCGCTTCGTCGTTGTGGACGAGGCGATCGAATCGCTCTCGCCACATGCGCGCCAGATTCTTTTCGAGGTTTTCGAAAGGGAATTGGCGCAGGCGGCGCTGATTTCCATCAGCGGTCCGAAGAGCCAAGACAAGTTTTTTGACCGCGTCTTGTATTTGACCTTGGATACGCGCAGCGGCTTGGCGGAAATGGCCGCCGCGTCAGGCGTTTCCCAAGCCAACCGGAACTGATTTCCGGTCATGTTCGCCGCGCAGTCGCGCAAGACCGCCCCATAATCCGCCGAAGTCACCGAGCGCCGCATGGACGATTTCCGGCAGCGCCGGATTCTTGCGCGGCAGCGCCTGCAGATGCGTCCATATGCGATCGATTGGAATGCCGACTTCGTTCATCATCGAGCCGCCCATGACGATGCGGTCGGGCGACCAATACGCGATCGCATTGTGCAGAGCGCGCGCGGTTATCCGCGCGAGCTCATCCCACACAGGATGATCCTTGCCGAGATCGCGAGGATTGACGCCGAAACGCGCCCCGACGGCGCGGCCAGAGACAAGCTCCTCAAAGGTGCGCGCCGAATCGTCGACATATTGCTCGCCGATTTCGAAGCCATAAGTCGCGCGGTCGATTTGTCCATCAACGATGCGCGCGCCATTCACGCCCGTCGAGATGGTGAAATAGGCGAGAATCGCCGAGCCTTTTCCCGCGCCGGCCGTCGCTTCGCCAAGGCCGACAAGCGCCGTGTCATTTTCCAGCACGACGCGCGCGCCGAGAGCGTCTTCGATGTCATCGGCGAGCGCGGCGTCATTCCAATTCAGAAGATTGGGCGCATGAATCAAAACGCGCTTGTCGCGCGACAGCACGCCTGGAACGCCGATCGCAACGCCGTCCATCGACACGCCATTTGATGCTCTTACCGCAGCCGCGCGTAAAACGTCGAGCCCCTCTCGATAGTCCCGCGGCGTATCGACGACGACGGGTTCGACAAGCGCGGCAAGATCGTGAGAGCCTGCGAAGCGC
>CAZCJY010000061.1:7969-12507 GCA_964498975.1 uncultured Methylocystis sp. | reverse complement strand
TCGAATGGTATCGCGAAGGCCGCGTGCCGCTGCATACGCTGCGCGCCGACGTCGACTATGGCACGGCGACCGCGCATACGGCCTATGGCGCGTGCGGCATCAAGGTCTGGATCTTCAAAGGCGAGATCCTCGAACATGATCCGATGGCGCAGGACAAGAAGGCCGCCGAACAGGCGTCTGGCGGCGGCGATCATCATGACCGCGATCGCGGCGGCGAACGCCGTCGGCGCGAACCGCGCGAACCGCGCGACGCGGCGTAACGCATAAGATCAAAGAGCGCATATCATGCTGCAACCCAAACGCACCAAGTTCCGCAAGGCCTTCAAAGGCCGCATCCGTGGCGCCTCCAAGGCGGGCTTCTCGCTGAACTTCGGTCAGTTCGGCCTGAAGGCGCTGGAGCCCGAGCGCATCACCGCGCGTCAGATCGAGGCCGCGCGCCGCGCCATGACGCGTCATATGAAGCGCGCCGGCCGCGTGTGGATCCGCATCTTCCCCGACGTGCCGGTCTCCAAGAAACCGACCGAAGTGCGCATGGGCAAGGGCAAGGGCGCGCCGGAATTATGGGCGGTGCGCGTCGCGCCGGGCCGCATCATGTTCGAGATCGACGGCGTGCCGGCGCCGCTGGCGCGCGAGGCCTTGACGCTCGCCGCCGCGAAGCTGCCGATCAAGACGCGCTTCATCGAACGCATCGCCGAGTAAGGGAGGACGTCTCATGAAATCCAAGCAGCGCCTCTCCGACATCAAAGCGATGAGCGAAGATCAGCTCAACGACGAAGTGCTGAAGCTCAAGAAGGAGCAGTTCAATCTGCGCTTTCAGCGGGCGACCGGCCAGTTAGAGAACACATCCCGCGTGCGCGTCGTTCGTCGCGACGTTGCGCGGGCGAAAACCATCGCAGCGCAGAAGCGCGCCAAAGAGCAAGGTTAAAGCGCCATGCCGAAGCGAATTCTCCAGGGCGTCGTCGTCAGCGACAAGCAGAACAAGACCGTGGTGGTGAAGGTCGAGCGCCGTTTCACCCATCCGCTGTTCCAAAAGACGGTGCGCCGCACGAAAAACTACCATGCGCATGACGAGAACGGCGCGTTCAAAGTCGGCGACGCGGTGACGATCGAAGAGACGGCGCCGATTTCGAAATTGAAGCGCTGGCGCGTCGTCGAAGAGGCGGCCAAGGCGTAAAACTCATGATCTCCAAAAGCGGGAAGCGTTTTTGGGACCATGATCGAAGACGGATAAACGAGGTTTTCCGGACGAAGTCGGCGATCGGCCGAAACCAGACCGGATTAAAAAGGCGGATTAAGCCATGATTCAGATGCAGACAAATCTCGACGTCGCCGATAATTCCGGCGCCCGCCGCGTGATGTGCATCAAGGTGCTGGGCGGCTCCAAGCGCAAATACGCCGGCGTCGGCGACATCATTGTCGTGTCGATCAAGGAGGCGATTCCGCGCGGTCGCGTGAAGAAGGGCGACGTGCTCAAGGCCGTCGTCGTGCGCACCTCGAAGGACATCAAGCGCGCGGACGGATCGGTGATCCGTTTCGATTCGAACGCCGCGGTGCTGATCAACAATCAGAAAGAGCCGATCGGCACCCGCATCTTCGGGCCGGTGCCGCGCGAATTGCGCGCCAAGAATCACATGAAGATCATCTCTCTCGCGCCGGAGGTGCTGTGATGGCCGCCAAGATCAAGAAGGGCGACAAAGTCGTCGTTCTCACCGGCCGCGACAAGGGCCGCTCCGGCGAAGTGCTGCGGGTGATTCCGAGCGAAAACCGCGCCGTCGTCGACGGCGTCAACATGGTCAAGCGCCATCAGCGCCAGACCAAGGATCGCGAGGCCGGCATCATCAACAAGGCCGCGCCGATCGCCCTGTCCAACCTCGCGCTCGCCGATCCCAAGGACGGCAAGGCGACGCGCGTCGGCTTCAAGATTCTCGACGACGGCCGCAAGGTCCGCGTCGCCAAGCGTTCCGGAGAATTGATCGATGGCTGAGGAAAAGAAGCCAAAGGCCGACAAGCCCGCGAAGGCTCAAAAGCCCGCCGCCGAAGGCGCGGGGGCGAAGGAGCAAAAGAAGGTCGCCGCCAAATCCGCCGAAAAGCCCGCCGCCAAGGAAAAGCTGGCGAAGGCCGAAGGCGACACGCCCGCAAAGCCCGCCAAGGCGCCGGTAAGCGCGGGCGGCGCTTATGTGCCGCGCATGAAGAAGCATTACGACGAAGTGGTGCGCGAGGCGCTCAAGCAGCAGTTCGGCTATAAGAACGCGCTCGAAGTGCCGACGATCGAGAAGATCGTGCTCAACATGGGCGTCGGCGAATCGGTCAACGACAGCAAGAAAGCGACCTCGGCGGCGAGCGATCTTGGCCTCATCGCCGGTCAGAAGCCGGTCGTCACCCGCGCGCGCAAGGCGATCTCGACCTTCAAGCTGCGCGAGAACATGCCGATCGGCGCGAAGGTCACGCTGCGCAAGACGCGCATGTACGAGTTTCTCGACCGGTTGATCACGGTCGCGCTGCCGCGCGTGCGCGACTTCCGCGGCCTCAATCCGAAGTCCTTCGACGGGCGCGGCAATTACGCGCTCGGCATCAAGGAGCACATCGTGTTTCCGGAGATCGACTACGACAAGGCTGAGTCGATCCTCGGCATGGACGTGATCGTCTGCACGACGGCCAAGACTGACGAAGAGGCGCGCGCCTTGCTCAAGGCGTTCAATTTCCCGTTCCGGCAGTGAGGCTTTAGAGCTTCAAACGCGGATACCGAAAGGCGAAACCAAATATGGCGAAGAAAAGCGCGATCGAGAATAACAAGCGGAAGGCGAAGCTCGTCAAGACTTACGCCGGGCGCCGCGCGCGGCTGAAGGCGTCCGCGAAGGACAAGACGCTCAGCGTCGAGGAGCAGTTCGAGGCGCGCCTCAAGCTCGCGCAGCTGCCGCGCAATTCGGCGGCGATCCGCGTGCGCAACCGCTGCGAAGTGTCGGGACGTCCGCGCGCCTTCTATCGCAAGCTGAAAATGTCGCGCATCGCGCTGCGCGAACTCGGGTCCCGCGGCCTCGTGCCCGGTCTCGTGAAGTCGAGCTGGTAAGGAGAACGGACGAATGGCGATCAATGATCCGTTGGGCGATCTCCTCACCCGCATCCGCAATGCGCAGATGCGCCGCAAGGACAAGGTGGCGACGCCGGGTTCTAAGCTGCGCGCCCATGTGCTCGACGTGTTGAAGGAAGAAGGCTATATCCGCGGCTACACCACCACGGATTTCGGCAATGGCCGCACCGAGTTCGAAGTCGAGCTGAAATATTTCGACGGCGAGCCGGTCATCAAGCAGATCGAGCGCGTGTCGCGGCCGGGCCGGCGCGTCTATGCGGCGGTGGGCGCGGTGCCGCGCGTGGCGAACGGCCTTGGCGTCACCATCGTGTCGACGCCCAAGGGCGTGATGGCCGATCACGCGGCGCGCGAGAACAATGTCGGCGGCGAGGTGCTGTGCAAGGTCTTCTAGACCCTGCGCCTCATCAAACAGGAATTGCAACAATGTCTCGTATCGGCAAGAAGCCTGTCGTCGTTCCCGCCGGCGTCACCGCCAAGGTGGACGGCCAGCTCGTCCAGGTGAAGGGCGCGAAAGGCCAGCTCGAATTCCTCGTGCCGGACGACGTTTCGGTCGCGCATCAGGACAATGCGATCACGGTCGATCCGCGCAATGAAACCAAGCGCGCCCGCGCGCTGTGGGGTACCTCGCGCGCCCAGATCAATAATATCGTCGTCGGCGTGACCGCCGGCTTCGAGAAGAAGCTGGAGATCACCGGCGTCGGCTATCGCGCGGCGGTGCAGGGCAAGACGCTGCAACTCGCGCTCGGCTATTCGCATGACGTGAACTATCCGATCCCGGCCGGGATCGCGATCGTGACGCCCAAGCCGACGGAGATCACCATCACCGGCGTCGACAAGCGTCAGGTCGGTCAGGTCGCCGCCGAGATCCGCGCGTTGCGCGGCCCGGAGCCCTATAAGGGCAAGGGCGTGAAATACGCCAATGAGTTCATCTTCCGCAAGGAAGGCAAGAAGAAGTAAGGCAATAGCGCTTTCCGGCGAAGGCATATGCCGGCGTAGAAAGCGCATAAGGAACAATAAGGATCGCCGTTATGGCCAGGGACACGAAGATCGAAGAGCGTCGCAAAGCGCGCGTGCGCAAGGCGATCCGCGAGCGCGCCTATGGACGGCTGCGCCTGTCGGTGTTTCGCTCCTCCAAACAGATCTATGCGCAGATCATCGACGACGAGAATGGCGTGACGCTTGTCGCGGCCTCCTCGCTCGAAAAGCCGAACCGCGATGCGCTGAAGACCGGCGCCAATATCGAGGCGGCGAAGGTTGTCGGAAAGCTCCTTGCGGAGCGCGCGACGGCCAAGGGCGTCAAGGAAGTGGTGTTCGACCGCGGCGCTTATATGTATCACGGGCGCGTCAAGGCGCTCGCCGACGGCGCCCGCGAAGGCGGGTTGCAGTTCTGATTTTCCCTTCTCCCGCTTGCGGGAGAAGGTGTCGCGCCGAAAGGCGTGACGGATGAGGG
>CAZCJY010000061.1:0-7959 GCA_964498975.1 uncultured Methylocystis sp. | reverse complement strand
TCACCCGACCCCGCTTCGCGGGGCCACCCTCTCCCGCAAGCGGGAGAGGGATGAAACGAAGCGAGCGGCGTTTTTCGCCGCGTAAGTGACGGAAGAGAAAATGGCGCGTGAAGGTGAAGGCGGTCGCGGCCGCGATCGGGATCGGGAAGACCGCGACAGCGAATTTGTGGATCGTCTGGTCCACATCAATCGCGTCGCCAAAGTGGTGAAGGGCGGCCGTCGTTTCGGCTTCGCCGCCCTCGTCGTCGTCGGCGACCAGAAGGGCCGCGTGGGCTTCGGCCACGGCAAGGCGCGCGAAGTGCCGGAAGCGATCCGCAAGGCGACGGAAGCCGCCAAGCGCGCGCTGATCCGCGTGCCGCTGCGCGAAGGCCGCACGCTGCATCACGACGTTCATGGGCGCCATGGCGCGGGCCGCGTCATTCTGCGCGCTGCGCCGGCCGGCACCGGCATCATCGCCGGCGGCCCGATGCGCGCCGTGTTCGAGACGCTCGGCATGCATGACGTCGTCGCCAAGAGCCAGGGCTCGTCCAACCCCTACAACATGATCCGCGCGACTTTCGACGCGCTGACCCGCGAAGATTCGCCGCGCTCCGTCGCGGCCCGCCGCTCGCTCAAAGTCTCGGTGTTGCAGTCGCGCCGTCAGGGCGTCGACGCCGACGCCGTCGAAGCGTAAAGGGAGGCCGAGCCATGACGAAGAGCAAGCAGCAGATCGTCGTCGAGCAGACCGGCAGCCCGATCGGCCGTCCGGAACGCCAGCGCAAGACGCTTCTCGGCCTCGGCCTGACGCGCATCGGCCGCCGCCGCGAATTGGTGGATACGCCGGCCGTTCGCGGGATGATCGCTAAAGTGGCGCATCTCGTCAAAATCGTCGACGGGAAGTGAGGACGCGGCCATGAAACTCAACGAACTTTCCGACAATTCCGGCGCCAGCAAGAACCGCATGCGCGTCGGCCGGGGCATCGGCTCCGGCAAGGGCAAGACCGGCGGGCGCGGCGTCAAGGGACAGAAGGCGCGCACCGGCGTCGCGATCAAGGGCTTCGAGGGCGGCCAGATGCCGCTGCATCGCCGCCTGCCCAAGCGCGGATTCTATAATCCGTTCTCGGTGGACTATAATGAGGTCAATCTTGGCCGCATCCAGCAGGCCGTCGATTCCGGCAAGCTCGACGCGAAGGCGCCGGTGACGCTGGACGCGCTGCTTGCTGCCGGCGTCGTCGCTAAACCGCGCGACGGCGTGAAGATCCTCGGCCAGGGCGAATTGAAGGCGAAGCTCGCCTTCGAGGTCGCGGCGGCGTCGAAATCGGCTGTCGCCGCGATTGAAGGCGCCGGCGGCTCGGTGAAACTCCTCGCCGGCGCGGCGCCGGCGGCCTAGGACGCAAAATGCGCGGCCGCTCTCGCGTGGGCGGCCGCGTTGTTTTATATCGAGCGTTCCGTATCCTATCGGGCGCGTAATCGGGCGGATCGCCGCTCCCCGCGCCCGTCGCCCAACAAGAATGCGCCTGCGGCGAACAGCGGCGCGAGAGGGGAGTTCCTTCATGGCATCGGCAGCAGAACAGCTCGCGGCCAACGTCAATCTCTCCGCCTTCGGCAAGTCCGAGGAGTTGAAGAAGCGCATCTTGTTCACGCTGGGCGCGCTGATCGTCTACCGCCTCGGCACCTATGTGCCGCTGCCCGGCATCGACCCCGACGCTTTCGCCAAGAGCTTCTTCGGCCAGTCGAAGGGCATGTTGGAGCTCTTCAACATGTTCGCCGGCGGCGCCGTGCAGCGCCGCGCGATCTTCGCCCTCAACATCATGCCGTATATTTCGGCCTCGATCATCATTCAGCTCCTGACCTCGGTGATCCCGACGCTGGAGTCGCTGAAGAAAGAAGGCGAATCGGGCCGCAAGGTCCTGAACCAATATACGCGCTACCTCACCGTGGCGCTCGCGACCTTCCAGGCCTATGCCATGGCGATCGGCCTCGAGGGCCAGCAGGGCGTCGTCACCGATCCCGGCCTTTTCTTCCGCATCACCACCGTGGTGACGCTGGTCGGCGGCACGATGTTCCTGATGTGGCTGGGCGAACAGATCACCTCGCGCGGCATCGGCAACGGCTCGTCGCTCATCATCTTCGCCGGCATTGTCGCGGCCTTCCCTTCGGCGATCGTTTCGACGCTCGAACTGGGCCGGCAAGGCGCGATTTCGACGGCATTGATCATCGGCGTCATCGCCATGTCCTTCTTCGTCATCGCCTTCATCGTGTTCATGGAGCGCGCGCAGCGGCGTCTGCTGATCACCTATCCCAAGCGCCAGCACGGCAATCGCGTCTATGAGGGGCAGACGTCCTTCTTGCCGCTGAAGCTCAACACTTCGGGCGTCATTCCGCCGATCTTCGCGTCTTCGCTCTTGCTGTTGCCGACGACGGTGGCGAACTTCTATCAGTCGACCGGCAGCGACAGCATTTTCGCAACGATTTCCGCCTATTTCGGACATGGCCGCCCGCTCTATATGCTGGCCTATGTCGGGCTGATCGTCTTCTTCGCCTTCTTCTATACGGCGATCGTGTTCAACCCGGTCGAGACGGCCGACAATCTGAAAAAACATGGCGGCTTTCTACCGGGCATCCGCCCCGGCGAGCGCACGGCGAAGTTCATCGACGACGTGCTGATGCGCGTCACGGTGCTCGGCGCCGCCTATCTCGCGATCATCTGCCTCATTCCGGAAGGGCTGATCGCCTACGCCAATCTGCCTTTCTATTTCGGCGGCACCTCGCTCCTGATCGTGGTCAGCGTCACCATGGACACGGTTGCGCAAATCCACGGGCACATGCAGGCCCAGCAATATGAAGGGCTGATCCGCAAGGCCAAGCTGCGCGGCGGGAAACGCGCGCGATGAGGCTGGTGCTCCTCGGCCCGCCCGGCGCCGGCAAGGGTACGCAGGCGACGCGTCTGGTCGAGAAACACGGCGTTCCGCAGCTTTCGACCGGCGACATGCTGCGCGCCGCGGTCGCGGCGCAAACGCCGATCGGGCAAAAGGCCAAGGCGATCATGGACGCCGGCTCGCTCGTGCCGGACGAGGTGGTGATTGGCCTCATCGACGAGCGCATAGACGACGCGGATTGCGCCAAGGGCTTCATCCTCGACGGCTTTCCCCGCACGGTGGCCCAGGCCGAGGCGCTGCGCGAACTTCTCGCCCGCAAGCGCATGGCGCTCGACGCCGTGCTCGAACTCGTCGTCGATGAAGGCGTGCTGGTCGATCGGATGCGCAAGCGCGTCGATGAAACGCGGGCCGCCGGTGGAACGGTTCGCGCCGACGACAATCCGGAAAGCTTCAAGACGCGGCTTGAGGCCTATCGCGCCCAAACCGCGCCGGTTTCGGCTCATTACGCGGGCCGCGGCGAGCTCACCCGCATCGACGGCATGGCGCCGATTCACGAGGTGACCGCGGCGATCGACCAGGCTTTGGGCGGGAAGGTCCTGGGCGGCTAGTTATTTTTTCGTGAACGGGCGCTTGACCCGGAGCGCATTCGCGCCTAAATAAGCGCTCTTCACGTTGTTGAACAGGCGGCTCCGGCTCCCGCTCGGGGGGCGGGGCCTGTTTTCGTATGAAAACGGTTCGCAGCCGTCCGCAAGGGCCGGGCTCCACCGGACGCGGGCGTCAACTTGGGAGCGACAGCTCCCCCTAATGGAGAGATCAAAGTGGCCCGTATTGCAGGCGTCAATATCCCCACCAACAAGCGCGTCGTCATTGCGCTCCAGTATATTCACGGCATCGGCGCCAAGAAGGCGGCGGAAATCTGCGAGAAGGTCAGCATCCCATCCGAGCGACGGGTCTCGCAGCTCACGGACGCGGAAGTCTTGCAAATTCGCGAGACCATCGACCGCGACTATATGGTCGAAGGCGATCTGCGCCGCGAGGTCGCGATCAACATCAAGCGTCTGATGGATCTGGGCTGCTATCGCGGCCTGCGCCACCGCCGTCAGTTGCCCGTGCGCGGCCAGCGCACGCACACCAACGCGCGCACCCGGAAGGGCAAGGCGAAACCGATCGCCGGCAAGAAGAAGTGATCGGCCGCAAGGCCGATTATCCCCGGACTTGATCCGGGGATCGCTATCCAGGGATGGCCGGGCCGAGCCCGGCCATGACGGACTGACCCTCATCCCCAGCGCCTGGCGTTACGGGCGCGCTTGAAGGACGATAGAATATGGCCAAGGACACTACCCGCGTTCGCCGCCGGGAGAGAAAAAACATCGTTTCCGGCGTCGCGCATGTAAGTTCGACGTTCAACAACACGATGATCACCATCACCGACGCGCAAGGCAATACGGTGTCCTGGTCGTCAGCCGGCTCCATGGGCTTCAAGGGCTCGCGCAAGTCGACGCCTTACGCCGCGCAGATGGCCGCCGAGGACGCGGCGCGCAAGGCGGGCGAACATGGCGTGCGCACGCTCGAAGTGGAAGTCTCCGGACCGGGCTCCGGCCGCGAGTCGGCGTTGCGCGCCCTGCAGGCGGCGGGCTTCACCGTCACCTCGATCCGCGACGTCACGCCCATTCCGCATAACGGCTGCCGGCCGCGCAAGCGTCGTCGCGTCTGAGGCCGCCGCTCAAGGGTTTCAGATTGTCCGATTTCAATTCGCGCGACGCGGGACGCAAGCCCCGGCGCCGCGTTCAGGAGCTTCAAGGAAAGGCGTCCAAGTGAGCATCCAGAAGAACTGGCAGGAACTCATCAAGCCGAACAAGCTCGATGTCGCGGCCGGAGACGATCCCAAGCGCGTCGCGACCGCGGTCGCCGAGCCGCTTGAGCGCGGCTTCGGCGTGACTCTCGGCAACGCTCTGCGCCGCATTCTTCTCTCGTCCCTGCAGGGCGCGGCGATCACCTCGATTCATATCGACGGCGTGCTGCACGAATTCTCGTCCATTCCCGGCGTGCGCGAGGATGTGACCGACATCGTCCTCAACATCAAGGACATCGCCCTCAAATATCAGGGCGAGGGCGTGAAGCGCCTGACGCTCAAGAAAACGGGCCCCGGCGTCGTCACGGCGGGCGACATTCAGGCGACCGGCGACGTTCAGATCCTCAACCCCGATCTGGTCATCTGCACGCTCGACGAGGGCGCCGAAATTCGCATCGAATTCACCGTCGCGACCGGCAAGGGCTATGCGCCGGCTGACCGCAACCGCGCCGAAGATGCGCCGATCGGCCTCATTCCGATCGACAGCCTCTATTCGCCGGTGAAGAAGGTCAGCTATCGCGTCGAGAACACCCGCGAAGGCCAGGTGCTCGATTATGACAAGCTGACGCTGACGATCGAAACGAACGGCGCTATCAGCCCCGAGGACGCGCTCGCCTTTTCGGCGCGCATCCTGCAGGATCAGCTCAATGTCTTCGTCAATTTCGAGGAGCCGCGCCGCGAAGAGGCCGCCCCGTCGATCCCGCAGCTCGCCTTCAACCCGGCGCTGCTCAAGAAGGTCGACGAGCTGGAGCTGTCGGTGCGCTCCGCCAACTGCCTGAAGAACGACAATATCGTCTATATCGGCGATCTCATCCAGAAGTCGGAAGCGGAGATGCTGCGCACGCCGAATTTCGGCCGCAAGTCATTGAATGAGATCAAGGAAGTGCTGGCTCAGATGGGTCTGCATCTGGGCATGGAAGTGCCTGGCTGGCCGCCGGAGAACATCGACGATCTCGCCAAGCGCTTCGAGGAGCATTACTAAAGATTCGCGCGCGAAGCGCGCGACATAACGACGGCCGTTCCTTGGCACGGCGGCCGCATAATCAACGGAGAGCCGCATGTATCACGGTCACAAGAAGCGCCGCTTCGGGCGCACGCATGAGCACCGCAAGGCGATGTTCGCCAATATGGCGCAGGCGCTGATCAAGCATGAGCAGATCGTCACGACGCTCCCCAAGGCGAAGGACCTTCGCCCCGTCGTCGAGAAGCTGGTGACGCTCGGCAAGCGCGGCGATCTCCATGCGCGCCGCCAGGCCATCGCCCAGATCAAGGACGTGAAGCTCGTCGGCAAGCTCTTCGACGTGCTCGGCCCCCGCTACAAGGACCGCAACGGCGGCTATACGCGGGTGCTGAAGGCGGGCTTCCGCTATGGCGACAATGCGCCCCTCGCCGTCATCGAATTCGTCGACCGCGACGTCGACGCCAAGGGCCAGGACTCGGGCCCCGTGCAGATGGTGGAAGAGGCGGCCTAAAGGCGGCGCGCTTCCATTCAAAAGGCGGCTCCGGCCGCCTTTTTCATTGTGCGGCCCCGCATTCTCGCCGCCGTTGGAATTCGCGCCTATATTCCGCCAAGCGATTCTTTTGGGAGTGGCCGATGCGTCTGTCTTTGCGTCATATTTCTTTCGCGGCGCTTGCCTGCGCCGCTGCGGCGATGGTCGAATGCGCGGAAGTCGCGCCCGCATTCGCGCAGCCGGCGCCGCAAGAAAAATCCCCCGGACGCGTCGAAACCTTCACGCCGCCGGCGCCTGAGCGCGCTGTTCCGAAAAGCCGCGCCGAGATCGCTTATTCCTTCGCGCCCATCGTCAAGAAGGCGCAGCCTGCCGTCGTCAACGTCTTCGCTTCGCGCGTTGAGCGCATGCCCGCTAATCCGCTGCTCGAAGATCCGATCTTTCGCCGCTTTTTCGGCGAGGGCGGCATGCCGGGACGCAACACCGCGCAGTCTCTTGGATCCGGCGTCATCGTCGACGCCAGCGGACTCGTCGTCACCAATAATCACGTCATCGAAGGCATGACCGATGTGAAGGTGGCGCTCGCCGACAAGCGCGAGCTGGCGGCAAAAATACTGCTGCGCGATCCGCGCACCGATCTCGCCGTGCTGAAGCTCACTGAAGGCTCGAACTTCCCGACAATCGAGCTTGGCGACTCAGACGCGCTCGAAGTCGGCGATCTGACGCTCGCCATCGGCAATCCCTTTGGCGTCGGCCAGACCGTGACGCAGGGCATCATCTCGGCGCTCGCGCGCACGCATGTCGGCATCACCGACTACGGTTTCTTCATCCAGACGGACGCGGCGATCAATCCCGGCAATTCCGGCGGTCCGCTCGTCGACATGAACGGGCGCGTCGTCGGCATCAACTCCGCGATCTTCTCCAAATCGGGCGGGTCGGTCGGCATCGGCTTCGCGATTCCCGTGAATATGGTCAAGAGCGTGATCGCGGCGGCCAAGGGCGGCGGCAAGCAGGTGAAGCGGCCCTGGATGGGCGCGACGCTGCAAACGCTGTCGCAGGAGATCGCCGAAGGCTTGGGGCTGGACCGACCGACTGGGGCGCTGCTCGCCGACGTCGACCCGAAAGGCCCGACCGCCGAAGCAGGCTTGAAGCGCGGCGACGTCATCATTTCGGTGGACGGCCAGACGGCGGACGATCCGGAGTCGGTCGGCTATCGTCTCGGCACAAAGCCGCTCGGCGGGCAGGCGACGCTCGGCGTGCTGCGCGGCGGCAAGAAGATCGTCGCGCAAATTCGCTTGGCGCCGGCGCCGGAGACGCCGCCGCGCGACGCGGTGACGCTCAAGGGCCAGTCGCCTTTCTCGGGCGCGACGGTCATAAATATTTCGCCCGCGGTGATCGAGGAAATGTCCGTTCAGGGCGCGAATAACGGCGTCGTCGTGTCGGAAATTGAAGACGGCTCCTATGCGCAGCAGCTCAATCTCCAGCGCGGCGACATCGTTCTGGCCGTCAACGACCAGAAGATCGGCTCCACGCGCGAACTTGAAAAAATAATAGCGGGCCGCGCCTACTATTGGAAGATTACGCTGGCGCGCGGCGGGCAGGTGTTCACCACCGTGATCGGCGGCTGATGCATCTTAAGAAAAGGAAACCGGATGAGCGCGCTCGCGATCCTCGTCACGACGATCGATAGCGACGAAAAAGCGCGCGAATTGGCGCGCGCCGCACTTGCGGCGAAGCTCGCCGCCTGCGTTCAAATACATGCGGTGCGCAGCCATTACGTCTGGAAAGATGAAATGCGGGA
>CAZCJY010000060.1:4958-12696 GCA_964498975.1 uncultured Methylocystis sp. | reverse complement strand
TTCTCGTGGCGGGGGTGGGTCAGGCGCAAAGCCTTGAGGCTAAGCGCGTCTTGCTGATCGTCGGCGGAGGGATCGCGGCCTATAAGTCGCTCGACCTGGTGCGGCGGCTTCGCGAGCGTGGCGCGCGCGTGCGCGTCGTCATGACGGCGGCGGCCAAGGAATTCGTCACGCCGCTCGCTTTCGTCAGCCTCAGCAACGAAAAGGTTTATGACGATCTCTTCTCGTCCACGGACGAGCAGGAGATCGGCCATATTCAGCTGTCCCGCGACGCCGATCTCATCGTCGTCGCGCCCGCCACGGCGCATATTCTCGCGCGCGCGGCGCGCGGCCTGTGCGACGATCTGGCGACGACGCTGCTGCTCGCCACCGACAAGCGCGTCCTCTATGCGCCGGCGATGAATGTGCGCATGTGGCTGCATCCGGCGACGCAGCGCAACGTCTCGACGCTGCATGGCGACGGCGCCTGGTTCGTGGGGCCGAACGCCGGCGACATGGCCTGCGGCGAATATGGGCCGGGGCGCATGAGCGAGCCGCTCGAGATCGTCGAGGCGATTGAGGCCGCGCTGAAGAAGGATACGCGTCTGCCAGCGCCGGAAGGGCTTGCCGCGCCGGGGGGCGGCGCGCTTGCGGGGCTGCATGTCGTCGTCACTTCCGGGCCGACGCATGAGGCGATCGATCCCGTGCGCTACATCGCCAATCGATCGTCTGGAAAACAAGGCCACGCCATCGCCGCCGCGGCGGCCGCCGCCGGCGCGCGCGTGACCTTGCTCGCCGGGCCGGTCGCGCTTCCCGACCCAATCGGCTGCGACGTAGTACATATAGAGAGCGCCCGCGACATGCTGGCGGCCGTCGAAGCCGCGTTGCCGGCCGATATTTTCGTTTCGACCGCCGCGGTGGCGGACTGGCGGGTCGAGGCGGCCGCCGACAAGATCAAAAAAGGGCAGGGCGGCGCACCGGCGCTTGCGCTCGTCGAAAACCCCGACATCCTCGCCAGCGTCGCGCGCGGTTCGAAGCGTCCGCGCCTTGTCGTCGGTTTCGCGGCGGAAACGCGCGACATTGTGCGCCATGCGCAGGAGAAGCTCGCGCGAAAGGGTTGCGATCTCATCGTCGCCAATGACGTGGGCGAAGGGAACGGCGTCTTCGGCGGCGAGACCAATGAAGCGCATCTCGTCTCGCGCGCGGGCGTTGAAAGCTGGCCGCGCCTCAGCAAGCGGGAAGTCGCCGAGCGCCTCGTCGCGCGGCTCGCGCAAATGCTCCCTGGCGAGGCGGCGTCATGAGGGTCGCGATTCGCCGCTTGCCCAACGCCGACGGTCTGCCCTCGCCCGCATACGCCAGCGAGGGGGCGGCGGGCATCGATCTCCATGCCGCATTGCCGCCGGGCCAAAAACTCGTGCTGGAGCCGGGCGCGCGCGACCTTATTCCGACGGGTCTCACAATCGCTTTACCCGACGGTTATGAAGGGCAGGTGCGTCCCCGCTCCGGCCTCGCCACGCAGCATGGCGTCACCGTTCTCAACGCGCCCGGCACGATCGACAGCGACTATCGGGGCGAGATCAAGACGCTGCTGATCAATCTCGGCGCCCAGCCTTTCGAGATCGTGCGCGGCATGCGCATCGCGCAACTCGTCATCGCGCCCGTGACGCATGTCACGCTCGTCGAAACTGAAGACCTCGACGCCACGACGCGCGGCGCCGGCGGCTTTGGATCGACCGGCACCGGCGGAGACGGCGCGCCATGAAGCTTTTGCCGCGCCCCGCTCGCTTCGCGCTCATGGCGACGCTCGATGTCGCGCTGCATGCGCGCGGGCGTCCCGTGTCGTCGAAGCAATTGGCGGCGCGCCACGACCTTCCGCCGCGGCGGCTCGAAACAATCCTGCAGGCGTTGGTGCGCGCCGGGATTTTGAAAAGCGTGCGCGGTCCGGCGGGCGGCTATGCATTGGCGCGAGAACGACGCCGGCTCTCGGTCGGCGAAATTGTGCGCGTCGCCTTGCGCGCCGAAGAGGAGGCGCCCGATATGGCGCCGCCTTTGCTCGCGGCGGTGCTGGACCCGATCATCGCGCAGGCCGAGGAAGGCGCGCTGAAGCGGCTCGATGATGTGACGCTCGACGATCTGCATGCGCGCGCCGTCGCGCTGGGCTTTGGCGAAAGGTCGGACGCGCGCGGCGATTTTGAGATATGAAGCGCGCGAAACGGCGGAGTCGCTGACATTGCGAGGAGGCGCGCATGGGTTACGAAACAATAGAGATCGAGACGCATGGCCGGGTTGGACTGATCCGCCTCAATCGGCCGCAAGCATTGAATGCGCTCAACACCCAGCTCATCGCCGACCTTGATGACGCGCTTTCAAACTTTGAATTGAATGACGGCGTCGGCTGCATAGTGCTGACAGGCTCCGAGAAGGCTTTTGCGGCAGGCGCCGACATCAAGGAGATGCGCGACAAGGGTTTCGTCGACGCCTTCCTCGACGACTTTATCGGCCGCTGGGACACGGTGGCGCGCGCGCGAAAGCCGATCATCGCCGCCGTCGCAGGCTTTGCGCTCGGCGGCGGCTGCGAGCTCGCGATGATGTGCGATTTCATCCTGGCGGCGGATACGGCGACCTTCGGCCAGCCGGAAATAAAGCTCGGCGTCATCCCCGGGGCGGGTGGCACCCAGCGGCTGACGCGCGCCGTGGGCAAGGCCAAGGCGATGGATCTGGTGCTCACCGGCCGCATGATGGGCGCGGAGGAGGCGGAGCGCGCCGGCCTCGTGGCGCGGATCGTTCCGGCCGCCGATCTCCTAGCCGAGGCGCTGAAGGCCGCAGCCACGATCGCCGCCATGTCGCTTCCGGCGGTCCTGATGGCCAAGGAAGCGGTCAATCGCGCCTTCGAGACCACGCTCTCGGAGGGGATCAGGCACGAGCGGCGGCTGTTTTATTCGCTTTTTGCCACGAACGATCAAAAAGAAGGCATGAGCGCCTTCATCGAGAAGCGCAAGGCCGCCTTCCTCAATCGATAGAAGGGCGCCATTGACGGGAGCCCCGCGTGGCGCTTATAAACCGCGCCAGGTGGCCGCGATTTCGCGGCCCGCTTGGTTTTTGGCGGCGCTTGGCGCCCCCCACACCTTCGAGGACAGATAGCACATGGCCAATACCAGTTCGGCCAAGAAAGCCGTTCGCAAGATCGCGCGACGCACTTCGGTCAATCGCGCGCGCCGCAGCCGCATGCGCACTTTCGTGCGTAAGGTCGAGGAGGCGATCGCCTCCGGCGACGCGACGCTCGCGGTGGACGCGCTGCAGAACGCGGTCCCCGTCGTCATGCGCGCCGCGCAGCGCGGCGTCATTCACAAGAACACCGCCTCGCGCAAGGTGTCCCGCCTCACCGCGCGCGTGAAGGCTTTGACCGCAAAGGCGTAAGCACTTTATCCGTCAGGCTGAAGTTGGCGCGGTGGAGCGCCGCGAGATTTTGTTGAGCCCGGCATGAGCCGGGCTTTTTCTTTTTCCGGCGCCAAACTGTCGCATGAAGCGGAGATGACACGGTCAGGATTTTTTTTCGGCGTCCAAAACCGTGAGCATTCAAAATTCTCCCGATTCAATCTCTTGCAATCAAGTCGTCACGAGGAGCGAAATGCGCGCCCCTTGACAGATTTTTTTTGGCGTTTCTTTGGCGCGACGGCGGCCGCTCCATGAGTGTCCACATGCGCGTGACGCCCGGAATTTTCTGGGCGCTGAATCATTAGCTTATCGGCCGGCGCATCGAAAAATGCGCAGGCTCATCGTAAAAACTGCAATGAATATGACAGATTTAATGAGGGCCCGTCGTTGCGCGTTCTGGCGCGCGCGTGTAGCCTCAAATGGTCGAACGAAGAGCGGTCGGCGTCATTTTTTCCGCAGGCGCGGCGCATGGTGGAGACGACGAGAGTCTCCTAGCGCGGATATGCCGGTGGCGCGACGCATTGCCGCTTTTCCAGCCGTTCGGTTCGAATTCAAGTGACCAGTTCGCAAGGGCGTAGAGTTGAGTCCGTATCCTGCGACGCGCAATTAATCCGGGATTGTCGTCAATCCTGGACAATGGAGGGTTTTGTCATGGCGAAGGGGCGGTTGGCCGAGACGGTCCGCGAAGCGCGCGGCATTTGCGAGCGCTACGCTAGTCGGTTGTCCGCGGCGCATCGCCGTGAATTTTTCAGTAGAGAGGCGAACGTCGCCCAACGTGCGGGTCTCGCAATCGGCCCGCCCGCGGGACGCTGTTTCTAGCGCCATCGCGGCGTTTTTTACTCGATCCAACAGGTTCCTTTCGAGCAGCGCCTACGGCGTCATTCGCCGGGGATTTCCTTTGGGCGCGCGTTTCGGCAAAAAGGTCTGATATGTCCAGTCATAGAGAACAATCCGACAGCGACGTAATTTCCGCAGAAGACCGGTCCAGATGGGACCGGGTCAGACACAGGTTGCGAACCGATCTCGGCGACGCGGTGTATAATTCCTGGTTTACGCGCCTCGAACTGGAGCGCGTCGACGAGGGCGCGTTGCATCTCACCGTGCCAACGAAATTCCTCAAGAGCTGGGTGCAGTCGCATTACGCGCCACGCATCAAGGCGCGCGTCGCCAGCGAATTCTCGAAAGTGGAGCGCGTCGTCATCGACGTGCGCTCGCCCATGCGCAAGATTAGGCCGCGCGACGGCGCCGCCGAGCATGGCGAAGCGAACGCGCCGCTATTCGCCGAGCGGACGATCTCGACTTTCGCGCCGATGTCTGAGGCGGTGAGCGAAGCGAGCGGCCGCCGTGGCGCGCGTCCGGCGGCGCGGGGCGATGGCGACGCTTTCGTCGGCTCGCCGCTCGATCGGCGGCTCTCCTTCGCAACTTTTCTTGTCGGCCCGTCAAACCAGCTCGCTTATGCAGCCGCTTGCCGGGTCGCGGAGGCGCGGCCGGGCGACACTCCCATGTTTAACCCGCTCTATGCACACGCCGCGGTAGGGCTTGGAAAAACCCATCTACTTCAGGCGCTTGCTCACGCCTCCAACGACAACCGCCGCCGCACCATCTATCTGACGGCGGAGCGCTTCATGAGCGGCTTCGTTTCCTCGCTCACGGCGCAGACGTCCATCGCTTTCAAGGAGAAGCTGCGCGGGATCGACATGCTCATCATCGACGACGTGCAATTCCTCCAGGGGAAGTCGATCCAGCAGGAATTCTGCCATACGCTGAACGCGCTGATCGACGCTGGCCGCCAGGTCGTCGTCGCGGCCGACCGTCCGCCCAGCGAACTCGATACGCTCGACGAGCGGGTGCTCTCGCGTTTCAAGGGCGGGCTGTGCGTCGATATTGGCCCCCTCGACGAGGCGCTGCGCATGAAAATTCTCGCCGCACGCATCGCGGCGGCGAAGGAGTCGCAGCCGGGCTTCCATGTGCCGCCGGAGGTCATCTCTTACGTCGCGCGCACGATCGTCACCAACGGGCGCGATCTCGAAGGCGCGGTCAACCGCCTTCTCGCCCATGTCACGCTGACCGGCGCGCCGCTCACCGTCGACACAGCCGAGGCCGCCATTCGCGATCTCGTGCGCGCGCAAGACCCCAAGCGCGTCAAGATCGACGACATTCAGAAGCTTGTCGCAACCCATTATAACATTTCGCGCTCGGATATTCTCTCGTCGCGCCGCACCGCGAATGTCGTGCGCCCCCGCCAGATCGCGATGTATCTGTCGAAGGTGCTGACGCTACGCTCGCTGCCCGAGATCGGCCGCCGCTTCGGCGGGCGCGATCATACGACCGTGCTGCACGCCGTGCGCAAGATCGAGGAGCTTGTGGCCAAGGACAAGAGTCTTGCCGAGGTCATCGAACTCTTGAAGCGCATACTTAGCGAGCAGTAGGCGTAAGCCGCTGCTCCGCCGTCATTGCGGATGCTTCGCTCATCGCCCGGTCTTCACTGTCGTCCAAAGGCGGGTGATGAGCTTTTGCTGCGCTTGATCCGGCGCCGTCACGGTGAAGAGCCGCCGCATCGTCGCTTCATTGGGATAGATTGAAGGATCGTCCGCGATCGCCTTGTCGATGAGCGGGCGCGACGGCGCGACGCCATTAGCGAAATTGGTCACCTTTGTATTTCGCGCGGCTATATCGGGACGCAGCAGATAGTCGATGAAGAGATAGGCCTCCGCGAGATGCGGCGCATCCTTCGGGATCGCCAGATTGTCGAGCGACATCAGCGTGCCCTCGCTTGGGATTACATAGGCGATATCGACGTCGGCGCCGGCTTCGCGCGCGCGGTTGCGCGCTTGCAGACTGTCGCCGGCCCAGCCGACGGCGACGCAGATGTCGCCATTTGCAAGCGCGTTTATATATTCCGATGAGTGGAATTTCTTGACGTAGCGGCGCAGGCTTCCCAGAAGGTTGGCTGCACGAGCCAGGTCTTGGGGGGATTTGGAGTTGGGGTCCAACTTGAGGTAATTCAGCGCGATCGCGAACATATCCTCCGGACTGTCGAGCATATAGACGCCGCAGTCGGCGAGTTTCTTCAGCGCCTCGGGCTTCAGCACCTGCTCCCAACTCGTGATCGGCTTGCCGAGGCGCTCCTTGATTTTCGCGACGTTGTAGGCGATGCCCGTCGTGTACCACATGTAGTTGATCGCATGTCGGCTGCCGGGATCGAAACGGGAGAGCTTGCCGTCGATCTCGGCCCAGATATTTCCCGCATTGGCCAGCTTGCGCCGATCGATCGGCTGCAGCACGCCGGCCGCGATCTGCCGTTGCAAAAAGGTCGCGGAAGGCGCGACGATGTCGTAGCCGGTGTCGCCGGCGAGCAGGCGCGCCTCCAGCATCTCGTTCGAATCGTAAGTATCGTAGATCACTTTCACGCCGGTCTCGCGCGTGAAATCCTCGAGCACGCTGGGATCGATATAGTCGCTCCAGTTGAAAATATTGACGACGCGCTCCGCGCCGGAGGCGGGCGCGGCGGCGGCCGCGAGCGTTACGATGAGTGCGAAGAGAAGATGTTTCATGCGGTAAGCCAGTGAGCGGATCAATCAGGCGAAACTATCACGCTTGCGAGCGCTTTGGCGACGCGCCATGCTGCGCCGCAGGCGCAAATTCCGCGGGAGGAAAATATGACGCCTTTCTCCGCGCCGGACGGGCTGGCGTTCGACGCGCGTCCCGACGCGACCCGATGCGTCACCCGCGGCGCGCGGCGCTATTTGCGCGCCTGCGGCTTCTCGGTTGTCGGCGAAGCGCCTTTGCCGAATGGTTGCCGCGCCGACCTCATCGCGCTGGCGCAGGACGGGGCGCTGCGAATAATCGAGGTGAAATCCAGCTACGCCGATTTTCGCGCCGATTCTAAGTGGCCGCGCTATCGTGATTTTTGTGACCGCTTCTATTTTGCGATTCCCGCCGCGCTCGATCCTGGGCCGTTTCCGCAAGACGCTGGATTGATTGTGGCTGACGCACATGGCGCGATGCTTGCGCGCGAGGCGCCGCCCTTTCCGCTCGCGCCCGCCCGCCGGCGGTCGATGCTGTTGCGCTTCGCGGCGCTTGCGGCGGATCGCTATTGCGCGCTCGCCTTTGGCGACGAACCGACGAGTTGAGAGCCATGCTTCCTAGCGCGGCGCGCGCTTGGCCAGAATGCGCTGAAGGGTGCGCCGGTGCATATTGAGACGCCGCGCCGTTTCGGAGACGTTGCGTTCGCAGGATTCGAAGACACGTTGAATATGCTCCCAGCGCACGCGGTCGGCGGACATGGGATTTTCCTGGGCATCGGGCTTGTCGACCTGCGTCGCCA
>CAZCJY010000060.1:0-4948 GCA_964498975.1 uncultured Methylocystis sp. | reverse complement strand
AGATAATCGAAGGCTCCGAGCTTCACCGCGGTCACGGCGGTGGCGATATTGCCGTAGCCGGTCAGAATGATGCCGCGCGCGTCGGGACGCGAAGCCTTCAGCTTGGAAATGACGTCGAGGCCGTTGCCGTCGCCGAGCCGCATGTCAATGATCGCGAAGGCCGGCGGGGCCGTTTCGAGCGCGGCGAGGCCCTCGGCGACTGTCTCGCAGGGCGTGACGATGAAGCCTCGCGCCTCCATGGCGCGCGTGAGGCGGCCAAGAAACGGTTTGTCGTCGTCGAGGATCAGCAGCGAGCGGTCCTGCGGCAAAGCGGGCGCGGCGATATTCTCCGCCTCCGTCGCTCCTCTCCGATCCGCCTCTTCCATTTCTTCGGCTGGCATCCTGCGTTCCGTCCCATGTGATTTTTGTCAAATCTAGCCCATCGCCCGCGCCCCGTCGATTCTATTTGTCTTGATGCGTTATTTTCGCCTTGGCGGGGATTGGCTCGAGCGCCGAACGCGGCCAAGTGATCTTGACGATCGCGCCGGTTCGCGGCGGCGAGACATTGGTCGTCTCCACCGTTGCGCCGGAACGCTCCAACAAGGTCTTGGCGATGAAAAGCCCCAATCCAAGGCCGGATTCGGCGTCGCTTTTCGTGCGTCTTTCTGCCGGGCGGCCGCGCAGATAGGGATCGCCGAGACGGTCCAGAATCGCCGGCGGAAAGCCCGGGCCGTCGTCCTGGATCGATATGGTCACGTAGTTCTGGCTCCACCAAGCGTCGATCTTGACGCGCGAATGCGCAAAGTCGACGGCATTCTCCACCAGATTGCCGAGACCGTAGAGAATGGCGGGGTTGCGCGCCAGCGCCGGCGCGGACGAGGGCCCGCTCTTCGATATCTCGACTTCGACGCCCAGTTCGCGTTGCGGTTCGACCACTTCCTCGATCAACGTATCGATCGATAGCATGTTCATGACGCTGCTTTGATCGTTCGTGCCGAGCGAGGCGAGCTTGCCCAAAATCTCTCGGCAGCGCGCCGCCTCCTGCGCCAAAAGCGCAAGATCGTCGCGCAGCGCCGGCGCGCTTTCGGGTGCGGACTTCTGTAATTCCTTGATAATGAGCGTGATCGTGGCGAGCGGCGTGCCAAGCTCATGCGCCGCCGCGGCAGCGAGCCCATCGAGCTGCGAGAGATGCTGCTCGCGTTCGAGCACCAGCTCCGTCGCCGCGAGCGCCGTCGCCAGCAGACGCGCTTCGTCCGCGACGCGCGCGGCGTAGATTCCGATGAACGCCGCGCTCAGCACCAGCGCCGCCCAAACGCCGGTGCGGTAGAGAAGCGGGAAGGTCAATTTTTCATCGGCGTACCAGGGCAGCGGATAATATTCGACGGTGAGCACCGTGGCGACGGCGATCATGACGATGCCGAGCAACAGCGTCAGCTTGCTTGGCAGCGACACGGCCGAGATGATCACTGGGGTTAAGAACAGCATCGCGAAGCTGTTCGTCAGTCCGCCCGTGAGATAGAGCAGGAAGCCGAGCTGAATGATGTCGTAGCCAAGAAGCACGGCCGCTTCGAGGTCGCCCAAACGGAAACTGCGCGGCGTGCCAAAGCGCATGCCGATGTTGAGAGTCGCCGATGCGGTGATGAAGACGAAGCAGAGGCCGACAGGAAAATCAAAGCCAAGCACGAAATAGACGCCGATACATGCCGCCGCCTGGCCGGCGATGGCCACCCAGCGCAGCATGAGCAGCGTCTCCATGCGAAGGCGCCGGGCGTCGTAATCATAGTCGACGGTCGTCATTGCCAGGGTCCGTGTTGAGCGCGTCCGCGCGTCGTCACAATCCGACGCCGCGCGCCGCGCGCCATATGCGCCACTGCCGGCGCAGAGGCGACGGCTCGCCGAGGGCGCGAAACGGATCGTAGTCCTTTCGCGCCAGCCGCTCCAGATAAAGCGGAACCGTTGCTGCGGGCAGCAAAGCCGCGCGGCATGCGCCAAGTCCGGCGGCGGCCTGGCGCGCCTCCTCGTAACGCGATTGCGCCAGCGTGCGCAACTCGGCGAGCGCAGCGCGGAGTCCGGCATCATTGCGGCGCGCGCGCACATCGTCCGTCGTCGCCCCATGGCGTATGAGTAGAGCGGCCGGCGTAAAGCGCGCGCGCTCGGCCTCGTCAGGCGGCGCGCGCAATAGCCGCGTGAGGGCGAGCGCGACGCCCGCATCGTCAAAAGCGCGCGCGGATGGCGCGTTAAGATCGGCGCCGAGGATGCGCGCCGTCCAGCGTATCGGGCCTGCGGCGGTGGCGCGGCAATAGTCTTCCAGCGCCGTGAGCGTCGGCATGGGGTCGTCGTACAGATCGAAAACATGCGCGTCGGCGAGCGCGACGCATTCGTCGCGCGGCAGGTCGAAGCGCTCGATCGTGTCGAGCAGCGCGTCGGCGACCGGATGGACGCGCGCGCCTTCGCCTTGCATCGCTTCGCCTTGAATCGCATCGGCCCACCAGCGCAGCCGCATCTCGCCTAATAGCGGTTGCGTCACCTTGCCGCGCACGTCGGACGCTTCCTGCGCGAAGGCGTAAAGCGCATGGATGTGACGCCTCGCGGGCTGGGGCGCGAAGAGGCAGGCGAGCCAGAGATCGCGATCACGCGTACGCAGCAGCGTTTCGCAATGCGCGTAATGCTCCTGCGGGGCGCTTATCATCTCACACGGCGATCAACAGCGCGCCGACGCGGCGACCCTCGTCGACAAGCATATTATATGTGCGCACCGCCGCGCCTGTCGCCATCGCCTCGCAGCCGACGCCGGCCTCGCGCAACCGCGCGCGCAGGGGCGTGGCCAATGGCAGCAAATCCTGGCCCGTGCCGACAATGAAGAGATCGAGGCCGCCGCTTTCGGATAGAGCGACGTCGATCATTGCGGCGTCGATCTCGGCGAGGGTCGTCAACGGAATGGCGCGCACGCCCGACGGCAGAGCGAGGATGGAGCCGCGATGCGACATGTCCGCGAAGCGAAAGCCGCCGCCGCCATAGTCCTCGATCTTGTGGCGGCCTGGAACATAGCCGCCCTCGCGAGGCGTCACGCCGGCCTCGGTTTCGAGCGCTTTCCAGAAGATTTGCGCGGCGGGACGGGTTTTTTCGCAGTCGCCGGCGCGGCGGCCGACTCCTCGATGATCTCGTCCTCGACGACAATCTCCGGCTCCGCTTCCCGCTTCGTCTCCTGCCTGGACGCCGTCCTGTCCGCGTCCTCATTGCGCAGGCCGAGATAGATCAGCATCGGTGAGCAGATGAAGATCGAGGAATAGGTGGCGACGAAAATGCCCCAGATCATCGCGAGCGAGAAGGAACGGATCACCTGGCCGCCGAAGGCGACGAGCGCGAACAGGGCGAGCATCACCGTCGTCGCAGTCATGATCGTGCGCGGCAGCACGGCGTTGATCGACATGTCGATCATCTGCGCTGTCGCCATTTTCTTATATTTGCGCATGTTCTCGCGAATGCGGTCGAGCACCACGACCGTTTCGTTCAGCGAATAGCCGACGATAGTGAGAATCGCCGCGATCGACGTGGTGTTGAACTCGAGCTGCGTGATCGAGAAGAAGCCGACGGTGAGCAGCAGATCGTGCATCGTCGCGATGACCGCGCCGATCGCAAATTGCCACTCGAAGCGAAACCATAGATAGGTCAGCACGGCGACGATCGACAGCACGACGCCAAGCGTGCCGGATTGCACCAGTTCGTTCGAAACGCGCGGGCCGACGACTTCGACCCGGCGCAGATCATAGTCGGCTCCGACCGCGCTGCGCACGCGTTCGACCGCGGCCTGTTGCGCAACGTCGCCGCCTGGCTGCAAGCCGAAACGCAAGGTCGCGTCGGCGGGATTGCCGAAGGCCTGCACCTCGATGTCGCCGAGATGGAGGCTTTCGCCCATCGTGCGCAACGTGCCGACTTCAGCCGTTCCCGTTTTCGCGCGCAGCTCGATCACGGTGCCGCCGGCGAAGTCGATGCCGAAATTCATGCCCTTGAACACAAAGAGCGCGACGGCGACAAGCGAGAGGAAGGCCGAGAAAGGATAACTCACGCGGCGGAACCGCATGAACGGGAATTTCGTGTTCTCCGGGGCGAGGCGCAGGAGTTTCATGGATGTCGCCTCTTTAAATCGGCAGCTTGTTCGGACGCGCGTAGTGATACCAGACGGCGATCATCATGCGCGTCATGGTCACGGCGGTGACGATGGTTGTCAGAATGCCGAGCGCCAAGGACACGGCGAAGCCGCGCACCGGGCCCGAGCCGAGGAAGTAGAGAATCGCCGCCGCCACGAACATGGTGACGTTGGAGTCGACGATCGTGGCGAAGGCGCGGTTGAAGCCGGCGTCGAGCGACGCGAGGATCGAGCGCCCGGCGTGGTTCTCCTCGCGGATGCGTTCATAGATCAGCACGTTCGAGTCGACGGCCATGCCGATGGTGAGCACGATGCCGGCGATGCCCGGCAGCGTCAGCGTGGAGCCCAACAGCACGAGGCCGGCGAAAATGAAGGCGATGTGCACGAAGAGCGCGAGATTGGCGAAGACGCCGAAGACGCCGTAGGTGATGAGCATATAGACGACGACGAGGCCGGCGCCGACATAGGCCGCGCGCTTGCCGGCGTCGATCGAATCCTGCCCGAGCCCGGGGCCGACAGTGCGCTCCTCGACGATATTGAGCTTCGCGGGGAGGGCGCCGGCGCGCAGAAGGATCGCGAGATTATTCGCCTGTTCGACGGTGAAATGGCCCGAAATCTGGCCGGAGCCGCCGGTGATGGGCGTCAGAATCCGCGGCGCCGAGATCACCTTATTGTCGAGCACGATCGCGAAAAGGCGGCCGACGTTCTTGGACGTGACATCCCCGAACTTTTGCGCGCCACGGATGTTGAAGCGGAAGTTGACGACAGGTTCGCCGCTGCGCTGCTGATCGAAGCCCGGCTGCGCGTCGGTCAAATCCTCGC
>CAZCJY010000059.1:0-12766 GCA_964498975.1 uncultured Methylocystis sp. | reverse complement strand
CGCGGCGCTAACGGCGAAGTGGCGCCGAGGGATTGGTGGCGTTCGGCGCTGGGGCTGGCGCAGGCCGATCCATTGAATCCCGGCGTTTGTCACGTTGGTCTGCGCGGACAGCCGTTTTCCGCAGCGCATCTTCCACAGGCGCCGCTCCAAACGGCATGGCGAGACGTGGACCGGAAAAACCGGGCTGCCGCCGATCAAAGTCGTCTGCGTCAAATCGCATGGAAAAGCGCTCGCCTGCGGAACAGCCGGCGCGTCTGGATTTTTCGCATTGGCGCGACGGTTGAAGAAAGAGAGCTTCCCCTCGTCGTGCTCCTGGACGGCCAATATTGGGCCGAAGCCATGCCTGTCTTTTCGGCCCTGGATAATGAAACACAGGCCGAATTGCTCCCGCCCAGCGTCTATGTGCTCATCGACTCGCTCGACGAAAAAACGCGCGTTCGCGAACTCGCTTGCGACGAAGCGTTTTGGGAGGCTGTTCAACAGGAGCTGTTGCCGATAGCGACGAGCCTCGCGCCATGCACCCGCAATCCGCGCAGGACGGTCATTGCCGGGCAGAGCTTCGGCGGTCTGGCGGCGCTTTTCGCCGGACTTCGCTCGCCCGAGCGCTTCGGCTGCGTGCTCAGCCAATCTGGCTCGTTTTGGTGGCCCGGAGCTTTTGCGCAGGAAGAACTACGGCCTCGCGTTCCCGAGGTTCCAAGCGAGACGCGGGACGTCGTCGCCGACCTAATCGAGAACAGCAAGAGCGGCCCTTCTCGGCTTCGCATTTTCCTTGAGGCTGGAAGCTTTGAGAAAGTCATTCGGCCAGCCGGCGACCGCATCTATCGGGCGTTAATCGGCGCGGGGCACGAAGCCTGCTATCGCGTTTATTCGGGTGGGCACGATGCGCTCTGCTGGCGCGGCGGTTTGCTCGACGGACTGTCCTTTTTGCTCGCCGATCATCGTGCGGCATCCGCTGGCGCTACAGCGTCTCAGCCGGGCGTTTCAGCGTTGGCGATCTCAAACGCGACGGAGTGAATATATGGACGACGCTCAGCAGAATCCATTCGACGACGAAAGCCTTACGTTCCTCGTCTTGATCAATTCCCAAGGGCAGCACAGTCTCTGGCCTACATTCGCTCCAGAGCCTGCAGGCTGGCGACGCCACTTCGGCCCCAGCGACCGGAACGCCTGCCTCAAGTTTGTCGATGAGCATTGGACCGACATGCGTCCGCAGTCTCTCCGCGACGCCTCTCGTCCTCGCTGATCAGCGATTTTCGTAAGACAGCATTTCTTTCGAAGGGAACCACAAGTGCTTCTTGCTCCGCCTTTGCGACCTTCCCCTCCAACCGAGCTCGAGCTTCCGCTCATCGCTGCGCAGCCCGGCATCTGGATGGGCGACCAGGTTTCCTCGACTCGAAACGCCTTCGTTGTCGCGCAATATGTAGAATTGAATGGCGACATCGATGTCGAGTCTCTCCGCCGGGCCATTCGTATTGGACTTTCGGAGACCGATACGGTTCATGCCCGGTTTATTGAGAACGAGGGTCGGCTTTCGCAAATCATTCCTCAACGCCGAAATGCTGCGGATTTGCCCGAACCGGATGTCATTGACGTCAGCGAAGAACCCGATCCCGAGGCTGCGGCGCTTGGCTTTATGCGCGCTGATCTTGAGGCGTTTCTGCCGGTTGATGGCGATGCGTCTCTTTGTCGTCATGCGCTGATCCGCCTAAGGGCTCAAACTTCGGACCGAGCGGCGGGCGAGCGCTGGTTCTGGTATCAGCGATACCACCATCTAATGGTCGACGGCTTCAGCTTTACCGCCATCGCGCGGCGCATTGCTGAAATCTATACGGCGTTGAGACGCCGAAAGCCCATGGGAGAATCGCCTTTCATCTCCTTCGCCGAGGTGGTCGAAGAGTATCAGTCCTACGACGGATCGAAAGCGCAGGAGGCGGACCGACTCTTTTGGTTGGAGCACGCGGGAAGTCTGCCGACCCCGATCGCTCTGTCGCAGCCGAGGATGAAAACCTCGCAGGCTGCGGATGTGTCCTTGCCGCTGCGGCGCAGAATATCCTTTCCGCCAAGCGTTATGGCGGCGTTCGAGGCGCAAGGCGCCGCTGCGCGCGTCTTAGGCGTCGAAATGGCGATGGCGGCCGTCTTTGCGTATCTGCACCGGATGAGCGGAGCGACGCAATTGACAGTCGGCATGCCCTTCATGCGACGCATGGGATCCATCGCGCTTTTCGCCGTCGGTCCTGTCGTCAATGTCCTGCCTGTACAGCTGAGCATCGAGCCGTTCATGTCGCTGTCGCAGGCGGCGATAGCGCTTGCCTCGGAACTCAAGGCCGTGCGCCGGCGCCAACGTTACGAAGCCGAACAGCTGCGGCGAGATCTTGGACTGGTCGGTTCGGATCGCGCTCTGTATGGGCCGATGCTCAATCTCAAGATGTTCGATTATCGGCTGAATTTCGATGGCGTCACGGGCGTGACCCATCAGCTGGCGTCGGGACCGGTCGAAGACATGGAAATCGACCTGTATGTGGACGATGGGAAACTGACGATCGATCTCGTAGCGAATTGCGATCGCTACGATGAGGACGATCTGAAACTTCACGCGAACAGGCTCGCGTGTCTCGTAGAACGCCTCGCTCAAGATCCGAAGCTCGCGATCGGAGCGGCGCCGCTGCTGACCGAAAACGAGCGCGCGTTAATTGCGGCGTCAAACAATACGGCGAAGGATATTCCGCGGCTGACATTATGCGACATGCTCGCCGCGCAGGCTGCAAAGACGCCAGACGCTATCGCGCTCGTCGATGCAGGCCACAGGCTGACCTATCGAGAGGTCCGCCGCCAGATATCTCGACTTGCGCAAGCGCTTGCAAATGCGGGAGTGGGCGCCGAGGATCATGTCGCCGTGGCGCTTCCGCGTTCCGTCCATTTGAGCCTCGCGCTCATGGCGGTGCTGGAGACTGGCGCCGCCTACTTGCCCCTCGACATAAATTATCCTGACGATCGACTGGCCTATATGGTCGAGGACGCGGCGCCGCGCTTGATCATTACCGCCGAGAATCTGCGAAGCCGCTTCGAAAATATGGGGCCTGTTCTCATCTTCGACGAACTGGCGCTTGATGTCGAAGAGCATTTGTTCACGCCGAAGACGGCGCTCACGCCTGTCCATCCCGCGTATATCATCTACACTTCCGGCTCCACCGGGAAACCGAAGGGAGTCGTGGTCTCTCACGGCGCGGTCGTCAATCTCCTTTACTGGCTTCAAGACGAATATTCGCTAAACGCCGACGACGTGGTTCTGCAGAAGACCCCTTGCAGCTTCGATGTTTCGGTCGGCGAATTCTTTTGGCCCCTGACATGCGGCGCGCGTCTCGTAATGGCGCCAGAAGAAGTGGACCGTGATCCTGAAGTCCTGCTTCATGTAATCCGCGACTATCGAATCACGACGATGAATTTCGTGCCGTCGCTGCTTGCCGCCTTTGTCGCCGGCGTGCGGACGATGGCGAATGCCGCGCGTGAGGCCGCGAGCCTGCGTGCGGTCTTTTGCATTGGCGAGGCGTTGTCGAAGGAACTCGCCGAAGCCTTCGAAAACCTGTTTCACGTCCCGCTCCATAATGTCTACGGTCCGACGGAAGCAACGGTCGAGGTCACTTATCAGCCAGCATGGGGACAGTCGCTCGCGTCGATTCGGGGGCAGGGCGTGCCGATCGGGCGGCCTTTGTGGAACACGGGCTTGCGTATATTGGACGCGCGCTTGCGCCCTGCGCCGATCGGCGTCGCCGGCGATCTCTATCTGGCGGGGGCGCAAACTGCGCAAGGCTATTGGCGCCGCGCTTCGCTGACCGCAAGCCGATTCATCGCTGACCCAGAGGCGGACGGCGAACGCATGTATCGCACGGGCGATATCGCCCGCTGGCTGCCTGATGGAACCGTCGATTATCTTGGTCGTAGCGACGATCAACTCAAGATTCGCGGCCAGCGAATCGAGCTCGGCGAGATCGAAAGCGCTTTACGGGATCAGCCCGGCGTTGGACAAGCGGCCGTCGTCGCGCGAACCCTCGGCTGTGGAGAGGCGCCGGCGCTAGGCGCCGATGCGCGCCAGCTGATTGGCTATGTCACGCCCGCAACGCCTGGCTGCGAACTCGACGGCGAAGCGCTGCGCGCGGCGCTGGCGAAACGCCTTCCTGCCTATATGACGCCGGTTGTGATCGTGACTTTGCCAGAATTTCCGCTGAGCGCTAATGGCAAGCTCGATCGGAAGGCCTTGCCCGATCCGCCCGAAGCAGTTCAATCGAAAAGCCGTCAGCCCCTTCCCGGGCCGGAGACGATGCTGGCTGACCTGATCGCCGGCATATTGCGCGTGGAGTCCATCGGTGCTGACGACGACTTTTTCTTTCTCGGCGGCGACAGCATTTCCGCGATAAGCCTTTGTGCGGCGCTGCGTCGGCGAGGCTCTTTGTTGCGGCCGCGAGACATCTTCGAATGTCGAAGCGTCGCGCGCATGGCGAAGGCGCTCAGGTCCCACGCCGCGACGGCGCCCGCCGCAAGTCTCGAATCGACCGGATTCAGCGACGCAGAGATGAGCGCGCTGCGGGAGCGCCACGGACCTATCGCCGCCATATTGCCTGCGTTGCCCTTGCAGGAAGGCCTTCTGTTCCATGCTCGGCTTGGCGAGCAAGCCAGCCGCTACAATGCCATCTCCCGCTTTGATTTCGAAGGCTCGCTTGATGTCGAAAGACTGAGGAACGCGCTGGAGACGCTGCTCCACCGCCACCCTCAGTTGGGCGCGATTTTCGATGTTCAACAAGGCGCGCCGCTGCAAATCTTGCCGCTGATCGATGAGCGTTCCGACGTTCGTCGCTGGCCATGGAAGCATTGCCGTCCGGACGCTTACAGCGCAGAGGAGCAGGTCGCCGAGCTCGATCGTCTTGAGTGGACGGAGCTGGAGCGGGATTTTCTTGGCGCCGAGGCAAGAGAGCGGATGATGGCGCATGCGACGCTGGTCCGCCTTGCCGCCGACAGGCATGCGCTGCTGATTTGCTCGCATCATTTGATCGGCGACGGCTGGTCTTCAACCATCATGCTGCGAGAGTTGCTCGGCGCCTATGCAGGCCATGTCTTGCCGCTTCTCACACCAGATTATCCGACAGTCGTGCGTCGGCTCGCCAGCCGCGACCCGGCCCCCGCGCGTCTCGCCTGGCGGGAGGCGTTGCAGGGCGTTACGCCGACATTGCTGTTTGAAGGATCGAAGGACTTTGGAGCCATTCACGAGCTGCCGCTCGACCTTCGGCCTGAACTCGCAGAAAAACTTGAGGCGCTACGCCGCGGTCGCGGCCTGACGCTCAATACGCTGATGCAAGGCGTATGGGGCGCTTTCCTTGCAACAATGGCAGGGCGTAATGACGTTGTGTTCGGATCGCCGATGTCGGGCCGTTCCGAGGCCGTCGAAGGCGTCGAAGCGCACATCGGACTTTTCACTAACACGCTGCCGGTCCGCTTGCGGCTGCGTCCGGATCAGTCGCTTCTCGAGCAGCTTGCAAACGTCCAGCAGCGACAAATTCGCTTGCTGGAGCATGATGGCGTTGGACTTGGCGAAATCCAAAGGCTTTGCGGCGTCCCAACATTGTTCGACACGTTGCTCGTGGTGGAGAATTATCCCGAAGACGCTAGCCTGTTCGAGGCGGACTTTGGCGGTCTGCGATGCGTCGGCGCGCGCAACCGCGGCTATACGCATTATCCCTTGACGCTGATGGTTCTGCCGGGCCGCAGTCTGGAGCTGCGGCTCGAATATCGCGAAGGCGTAAGAGAGCCGGAGCGCATCGCGCGGCGTGTGGCGAGGCTGCTGGAACAGATTGTCGATCGACCGGACACGCCGCTGTCTGCGATGGAATTGCTCTTTCCCGAGGAGCAAGATCTGCTCGCCACCATCAACAATACGAATGTCGCGACGCATCCGAGCACCTTATGCGAACTGCTGGCGGAGCAAGCGCAGCGGACGCCGAACGCCATAGCCCTGGTCGACGGCGACCATGCGCTGTCCTATCGCGAAGTTCGGCGGCAAGTGTTGGAGCTCGCGCGCAACTTCGTGGCCACGGGGGTTACGGCCGGCGACATCGTCGCAATTGCGCTGCCGCGTTCAGTTCGCCTCATCATCGCTCTGATGGCGGCGCAAGAAGCAGGCGCCGCCTATTTGCCGCTCGATACCGGCTATCCCGAGGAACGTCTTGCTTACATGGTGCAAGACGCTCGACCTCGCCTAATCGTCACCACGCGCGAGCTGCAAAATCGCTTCGAGCAATTGGGCGCATTGCTCGTTTACGACCGGCTGCTGGATTATTCAAACGAAGACGTTTCTACGACTGCGGTCCGTCCGAGCGCCGAAGATCCAGCCTATGTCATCTATACCTCCGGCTCGACCGGCCGTCCTAAGGGCGTAACGGTCTCCCACAAAGCCATCGTCAATCGTTTGCGCTGGATGCAGCATGAATACCGATTGACCGCTGACGACGTGGTTTTGCAGAAGACGCCAAGCAGCTTCGATGTTTCGGTATGGGAGTTCTTTTGGCCGCTGATCACGGGCGCTCGTCTCGTCGTCGCGCCGCCGGACGCGCATCGTGATCCGCGCGAGCTGCTTCGGCTCATTCACGATCACCGCGTCACCGTGATCCATTTCGTTCCCTCGATGCTCGCGACCTTTATTGCGACAGCCAAATCAGAATCCGGCCAATCGACGAATTTCGGCAGTCTGCGTCTCGTCTTCTGCAGCGGCGAAGCCTTGTCGAAAGAGTTGGCTCAGTCCTACGAGACGCTGTTCAGCGCGCCATTGCATAATCTCTACGGTCCGACAGAGGCGGCTGTCGACGTCACCTATCAACAAGCATCCGAGGTCGTCGCGGAAGCGACCAGCGTTCCAATCGGCAGGCCCGTATGGAACACAGCCTTGCGCGTTCTCGACCGTTGGCTGCGGCCAACGCCCGTCGGAGTCGGGGGCGAACTTTATCTTGCCGGCGCCCAACTCGCTGATGGCTATCTCAACCGCCCTTCGCTCACCGCCAGCCGCTTCGTCGCCGACCCCTTTGCCGCCGGCGAAAGAATGTATCGCACAGGCGACATCGTCCGTTGGCTGACGAATGGGACGGTGGAATATCTTGGCCGAGCCGACGACCAGATCAAGATTCGCGGTCAGCGGATCGAACTGGGCGAGATCGAAAGCGTGCTGTTGGAGCAGCCCGGCGTCGTGCGGGCCGCCGTCGTAGCAAGAGCGACCGGCGAACGAGTCGGAGGCGGCGCCGACGAGCGTCAATTGATCGGCTATGTCGTGGCGTCAAAGGATAAGGAGCTTGACGGCGAAGCGTTGCGTGGTGCGCTGGCGCATCGTCTGCCAGGCCATATGACTCCAATGGCCGTCATTTGCCTGAAGGAGTTTCCGCTCAACGCTAGCGGCAAATTGGACAGGAAGGCGTTGCCGGCGCCGGGAGAGACGCATCGACGTCAGGGCCGCAAGCCGCTTCCGGGAATTGAGACGACTCTTGCAGAAATATTCGCGCGCGTTCTCGGAGTCGATAATGTCAATGCCGACGATGACTTCTTCGCGCTCGGCGGACATTCATTGCTCGCCATGCAGCTTGCCGCGGAGCTGCAGACAGAGTTGAAAAAGGCCGTTTCCGTCGGCCAAGTGATTGTCGCTTCGAGCGTCGAGCGGCTTGCGCGCGCGCTTTTCGACGAACAAGCCAGTGAAGAGCGAAAGGCGGGGTTCAGCGAAGTGCTGCATCTGCGCTCGGGCGCCAGCGGGCCGCTGGTCTGCATTCATCCGGCTTCCGGCTTTTCCTGGCAGTTCAGCGTCCTTACCCGCTATCTCCAAAGCGACTGCCCGGTGATCGGACTTCAATCGCCGCGCCCGAATGGAGTCATCGCGGTCTGCGATTCAATGGATGAAGTTTGCGACAGACATCTGGAGACGATCCGCAAAATTCAGCCTCGCGGACCTTACCGGCTGCTCGGCTATTCGCTCGGCGGCGTGGTGGCGCACGCCATCGCCGCACGACTTGTCGAGGAAGGCGACATGGTCGACTTTCTCGGATTGCTCGATACCTATCCGCCCGAAATTCAGGATTGGAGCAGGCCGCCGACAGAAGATGAGGAGCGGGAGATCGAGAAGGAGCGCGATCTGTTCATGACCGCTTCCAAAGACGCTCTCGATTCGGCGTTGGCGAAGGAAAAGGCCGAGATGTTCGGCCATATCATGGCGAATTACGAAGATTCAGTGCGTCTTCTCTCCACTGCGAGGACGGCGCGCTATTCCGGCGCGGCAACGCTATTCGTAGCGAGGCGGACCTTGCCGCCGGGAATGGACGTCCAGGAAACCTGGCGTCCCTATGTGGGCCAGCTCAACGTCGTCAAACTGGACTGCGCCCACACGGACATTGTCTCTCCGCGCTCCTTGCAGGCTTTGGGGCCAATCCTCAATGGCCTGCTGCGCGACAGAGAGGCGAGAGGATAACGCGATGGACTCTCAGCACTCCCCGCGAGCGTCGCAGGAGACGCACAACGAAGACCGTAGCGCTTCGCCGAATCCTTCTCGTGACCCAGTCGGCGCCGCCGCCAGGGACAAATCCTCTCTGCTGTTGGACTTCAGCCTGCTGCGCGAAAATGCCGCGTTCCGCACCATCGTCATCGCTCGAACATTGTCGGTGTTTTCGTTGGGGATGCTGACAGTGGCGGTGCCAGTTCAAATTCAGGATGTGACCGGCTCCCCTATGCAAGTCGGAATAGCCATGGCGCTCGGCGGCGGCGGCGCCTTCGCCGGGCTGTTGGCGGGCGGCGTGCTTGCGGACAGGTGGGACAGACGCAAGCTCATCCTCTTTGCGCGATCCGTCTGCGGCCTTGGCTTCGCGGCGCTCGCGGTCAATGGCTTCAGCTCCTCGCCTTCCGTGCTGGCGATGTATGTGTTGGCCCTGTGGGACGGATTTTTCAGCGCGCTGGGCGTTACGGCGCTGCTCGCCGCAACTCCGTTTCTCGTTGGCCGCGAAAATCTCGGCTCTGCCGGCCAATTCAACATGCTGACGGTTCGCATGGGCGGAATTCTCTCTCCGGCGATCGGCGGGATGGTGATTGCGTCCTTCGGCGTGGGCTGGAATTACGTCGTAGCTGCGGTGGGCACGCTGGTTACAATCACTCAGCTTATGCGGCTTCCGCCAATGCCTCCCGCCAGACATGAACCGCAGCACCCGCTGCGCGCTCTCAGCGCGGGCATAGGCTATCTTTTCGTTAACAGGCTTGTCGGCGCTGTCGTCGCAGTGGGCGCGCTTGTCAGTCTGGGCGGCGGCGTTCGCATTCTTTTGCCGGCCCTTGCCGAGGACGTTTACCGCGTCGGGCCGTCGGCGGTGGGGTTGATGTATGCCGCTGCGCCGCTCGGCGCGACGCTCGCCGCTTTGACAAGCGGCTGGCTCGGCGCAGTCCGCCGTTCCGGAACGATGCTGATTGCGAGCGGCGCGGCGGCTTTTGCCGTGCTCGGTTCACTCGGAATCGCCAGCGATCCTTTTGTCGCCTTTCTCGCTCTTGCGGGCTTTGGCTATTTGAGCTCAATCGCATCGCTTCTGCAGTTCACTCTCGTCCAACGCCACACGCCGGATCAATTATTGGGGCGCGTCAATGGCCTGTGGGCCGCTCAGGCGGTCAGCGGCGACGCCTTCGGCGCGCTCGGGCTCGGAGCGCTGAGTCGCGTGCTTCCGCCGATGTCGGCGGTACTCATTTTCAGCCTTCTCGCGCTTCTCTCGAGCGGCGCGATGGCGATCGGATTTCGTTCCCTGCGCTGCGCCTCGGTCAAGCGAAGCCAGGACATGCCTGCAACGGCCGCCGACGAAAATCAGCAGCCGCGATCTGCAACGCTTGGATAGCTAGAAAGCTTAATGCGCGTTCCGCGCATGTAAGCGCCTTTGATGAAGAAGAAAATTGATAGCGACAGAGAGGTGCGACAATGAATGCGATTAATCTTGCTCCTTCAAGTTCAACCATTGAAGCCAATCCCACGTTTTTTTTCACCTCGCCCCATCGAAGCATCAGGGCATTCGGCGTCGCCGAGAGAATCTGTCTTTCGGCGTGCGGCGCGGCGCATTCCGACAGTTTCCTGCAGACAGCCGTGCAGGATGCAATCGATCGAGCGCGTCAGGCTGGACAAGAAAATCCCATCATTGCGGGCGCGATCCCTTTCGATATCCGGCAGCCGTGCTGCCTATTCGTGCCAAACAGCTATACGGCGTTCTCAAGAGAATCGCTGATCGCCGAAGAGCGGCGCTGTAATGGCGCGCCTACGGTCCTGAGCATGCGCAGCCTTCCCGACAAGGATGGCTTCAAGGACGCCGTTACGCGAGCGATTGCAAGCTTTCGCGCCGGAAGCATGTCGAAAGCGGTGCTATCCCGCATTCTCGAAATCGAGCTCGCCGAACCGGTCGACGTCGCGGCGATCTTGACCGCCTTGGTGAAGCAAAATCCAAGCGGCTATCATTTTAAGGCGCCGCTGGGCGATGGCGCCATATTGCTCGGCGCAAGTCCGGAGTTGCTAATCCGAAAGGACGGCGTCTCCATTCGCTCTAATCCTTTGGCCGGTTCGGCAAAACGCATGCCCGACCCCGAACAGGATCAGCTGGCGAGCCGCACGCTGTTGCAGTCGAATAAAGACAATTTCGAGCACAAGCTCGTCGTGGATGAAATACAGGAAGCGCTGGAGCCCGTGTGCAAAGCTTTAACCACGCCTGCAGAGCCTGCGCTCATGAACACCTCCACGATGTGGCATCTTTCGACGATGATCACCGGCGAGCTTTCGAGCCAGCACACATCAGCGCTTCAACTTGCCTGTCGGCTACATCCGACGCCTGCGGTCTGCGGTTATCCAACCGCTGAATCGCGATCGCTTATCGGCGACTTGGAGCCATTCGATCGCGGCGTTTTCAGCGGCGCGGTCGGATGGTGCGATTCAAAGGGCAATGGCGAGTGGGCGGTAGCGATTCGGTGCGGAACGGTCCACGACAAGACGATCAGGCTCTTTGCCGGCGCCGGCATCGTCGAGGCTTCGGACCCGGAGGCCGAATGGGCGGAAACCGAGGCCAAACTTTGCACGATGCTACGCGCCTTCGGAATAGAGATGGGGACGTGCGCCTCATGCCTATAGAATTCACGCCATGGCCCGAAGCGTTCGTCCGTAGATATCGCGACAAAGGCTATTGGCGCGGCGCGCCGCTCACGGAAATTTTACAAGGCGCATGCCGTCGTCATCCCGACGCCCTTGCGCTCGTTTGCGGCGATCGACATTTCAGTTACGTAGAGTTGGACGCCAAGTCATCGCGACTTGCGTCCAGCCTCATGCGGCGCGGAATAGAGTCCCGCGATACGGCGCTGGTTCAGCTGCCTAATATCGCCGAATTTTACATCGTCTTCTTTGCGCTACTCAAAATGGGAGTGGCGCCGGTCAACGCGCTGTTCAGCCATGACAGGCTGGAGATGACGGCCTATGCCGAACAGCTTCAGCCGAAGCTTCTGATCGCGTCCGCCGAACATCATCTCTTCGCGGATGACGTCTATGTCAGACGTTTGCAGAGCGTCGTTCCAACGTTAAGCGTCATCACGGTCCACGGACGAAATGGATATGCTGAAAATCTTGAGTCGCTGTGGGAGTGTGATTCAGACTGGACGGTGGATGAACTGCGCCCTTCTGCGCATGATCAGGTGGCGTTTTTCCAATTGTCGGGAGGCAGCACCGGCGTTCCCAAGCTCATTCCGCGCACGCATGATGATTATTACTACAGCGTGCGGAGAAGCGCAGAAGTCTGCCGCCTGACGGCCGAAAGCCGCTATCTGTGCGCGCTTCCGGCGCCGCATAATTTCCCTCTCAGTTCGCCCGGCGCGCTTGGCGTCTTTCACGCTGGCGGAACGGTCGTGATGGCGCAGAACCCGAGCGCGACCCTCTGCTTCGACCTGATTCGACGCCATGGAGTCAATTTCACGGCGATCGTGCCGACGATTGCTTCGCTATGGCTCGACGCGGCCGCTGACTCCTCTTTTGAAGCGCCGAACCTGGCCTTGATGCAAATCGGCGGAGCGAGGCTCAGCGAGGAGGTCGCCCGCCGAATTGTCGCCATCTTCGGCTGTCGGCTGCAGCAGGTTTTTGGCATGGCGGAAGGCTTGGTGAACTACACGAGTCTCGATGACGATCACGAGCGCATTTTTACGACTCAAGGCCAGCCGATGAGTCCCGATGATGAGCTGAAGGTGGTTGATGCAAATGGCGGACAAGTCGGCATAGGCGAGGTCGGAGAACTCTTGACTCGTGGTCCTTATACAATCCGCGGCTATTATCGCTGTCCGGAATACAACGCCCACGCCTTCGATGAAGACGGTTTCTATCGCACGGGCGATCTCGTCGAGATGACGGCGGACGGATATTTGAAAGTCGTGGGCCGCAAGAAGGATCAGATCAACCGAGGTGGCGAGAAAATTCCGGCGGAAGAGATCGAGAATTTGCTGCTGCAGCATGACGCGGTCATACACGCCGCTCTAATTTCCATGCCCGACTCCGTGATGGGAGAGAAAAGTTGCGCTTACATTGTCGCGAGCGACGCCGCGCTACGGCCGATCGCCTTGCGAAAGCACTTGCGCAGCCAGGGAGTTGCGGAATTCAAGCTCCCGGATCGTTTTGAATTTGTCGATCAGATGCCGCTTACGGCTTTCGGGAAGGTCGACAAACAAACTCTGCGCGATGACATCCAGGCAAAGCTCAACTTCT
>CAZCJY010000058.1:0-12820 GCA_964498975.1 uncultured Methylocystis sp. | reverse complement strand
ATCAGGAAGTAACCCGGAAAGCGCATTTTCTCGATGACGGAAAGCTCGAAGTCGAGCCGCGCCGCATATTCCTCGCGCGAGCGGCCTTCCGCAGGCCCATGCGCCGCGAGGCGTTCCTCCAACCCTTCAATCGCTTGGCGGCGCAGCTCGGCCGCCTCGACGTCGTCCAGCGGGACGTGATCCGGCGTTTCATGAATGAAGCGCGGCATGATGGGCTTGCGCGTCTGCGGCCGGAAGCTGACGCGCCGGGCGATCTCCAGCGTATTGGCCGCCGCCTCGTCGAGGTCCGCGAAAAGCGTCCGCATTTGCGCGCGCGTCTTGAAATAATGCTCGGGCGAGACGCGCCGCCGGTCATCGGCGCTCGTCACCGCCCCCTCCGCGATGCAGAGCAGCGCGTCATGCGCTTCGAAATCGGCCGGCTGAGCGAAATAAGGCTCGTTCGTCGCAACGAGCGGCAGCGCGCGGCGATAGGCGAGATCGAGCAATTGCGCCTCGATCTCGCGCTCCTGCGGCAGGCCGTGGCGCTGGATTTCGACATAGAGCCGGTCGTCGAAAAAGCGTTCGAGGGTCGCGAGACGCGCGCGCGCCTGTTCCGGCCGGCCCAGCGCGAAAGCGCGGTCCAACGCGCCGTCCGGACCGCCGGTCAGAGCGATCAGCGCCTCGGCGTCGGCGGCGAGCGCATCGAGCGTCACATGCGGCTCGTCGCCCTGCTCCGTTTCGAGATAGGCGCGCGCGCGTCTCGCGACCCTCGAACGCTTTTTCGACGACCGGCTCTATGTCGAAATCCAGCGCCATGGCCTGCCGCATCAGATTGCGATAGCCGGCCTCGGTCTTGGCCAAGAGCACGAGATTGGCGAACCGATCGTCGAGGCTCCCGACGGCGGAGCCCTTGCCGTCGCCGAAGTCGACGCGAAGCTGGACGCCGGCGATCGGCTGAACGCCGGCCTTGGCGGCCTTCTCCGAAAACTCCAGGGCCGCGAAGAGATTGTTGGTGTCGGTGACAGCCAGCGCCGGCTGCTCGTCGCGCACGGCGAGATCGATCAATTTACCGAGCGCCAGCGCCCCCTCGCGAAGCGAATAGGCCGTGTGGACGTGAAGATGGATGAAGCCGGCGTCGGCGGACATGCGGGGCCTTCGAGCGCGCGCGTGGCGGAATCGGCCTCGACTCTAGCGCGTCGCGGAGAGCGCCGAAACCATGCGGCCGGCGTCGTCCCCAGCTTGACCGCGAAGCCAGCGCTTTGATTGCCGGCGGTGGCCTTGGCCCCTACAGCTCTCAGGACCGCGCCACTTTCCGATCAGCGCTCGGAAACGGCAAATCTGCGGACGTTGACGCCGTATTCGTCGAGCAGCCTGTGCATCGCCGAGGAAATATGAATGACTCGCGACGCATTTTGGTTGGAGCCGCACTCATTTCTCAAGCCGATATATTTGGCGTGCAAGGCGTTCGCTTCTCCGTCGCCGACGGTTGAGCGCACTTGCTCCAGCATGATCTTCACTTCAGCGCCGCCGTATTGCTGGACGAGAGTGCAACCGACGCGCAGCTCCTGCGCATATGTCGGCGTCGACGACAGCGCTACGCCCAGGAAAAGGACGCCGCTGAAAGCGTTGAAGCGTCTGCGCGCGATCGACAGTGCCGGATTTTGCCGAGCCATGAATTCTCCTGATGCTAAGCCGAAGGCGACCGATCTGCCCGTGTACACGAATTACTCGCGCAACTGGTCAAAATTTCGGCATATGGGTTCCGCGGGCCGCTCATTGTCGGCTCCCTGCGGATCTGGGCCCAGCGCCGCGTTGCAAACGGAATGAACCCCGGCGGGCGCAAAAAGCGTCCCCCCGGGCTTGGCCAGTCCGTCTCCGCGCTCCTGGACGAACGTTTTGCGCGAAATTACTCGGCGGCAGTATAGACCTTCGCCGCGGATTCGATCGGCTTGAAGGCTTCCTTGGCGATCGAGCTATACAACTCGCCGATCTTCGTCGCTTCGGCGAGGAAGTCCTCATAGGCGCTCTTGGCGAAGTCCGACTGGAGCTGAAGCGCCTCGTCGAGCTTCTTCACCGCGATAAGCTTTTCAGCCAGAACGCGGCTCTTTTCGAACGACTTCTTGGAGTAATCGGTGGTCTCGGCGGCGATGCTCTGCCAGCCCTTCGTCACCGCGGCGGCGGCGGCCGAAACGGCCTCGAACTGCTCCTTGCCGATTTGCTGAACGCTATCAAAATTGGCGACCATTGGTTCGTCCTCATGTCTTTGGCGCAGGCATGCCGCCCATGCGGCGCGGCCGCGCGCCCCTGCTGACGACGTATTTATATGCAATGCACAAAATAAAGTCAACAAAAATGTTGCGACGCAAAAATTCATCGAAAAAATTCCTTCAGCGCTTAACCCCCGGGTAACTGCGTTCTTTTAGCCTATCGAATTGTCACGTTTGGCGACGCTAGGCCGCTCGGCGGCGCCGGACGCGGGTGACGGCGAAGTTTTAAGGGCCGCGTAAATGTCGAAACCGAGTTTGTTGCACCGCCTGGCGCAGCCCCGCTCCCTGGCGGCCATATTTGCGGTCATCATGGCCTTCGTGGCTATTTCGGCCATTCCGGCGGAGGCCCGCCGTCACGGCTGGCGGTCCTACCAGCGCCACTACGCCCATCACCGCACTTACTATCATCGCTACTATGTTCACCATCGCGCCTATCGTAGCCATGCGCGCCATTATTTCGCGCGCACCCGCTCAGCCGGAGGCGATGGCGGCATTATCGGCGAGCATCGCGGCTTCGCGGCCATCGTCGTCGACGGCAACAGCGGCCGCACGCTTTTCTCTCGTAGCGAACATGAGCTTCGCCATCCCGCTTCCGTCACCAAGGTGATGACGCTCTATCTGCTGTTCGAAGAGCTCGAGAAAGGCCGTCTGCGGCTCAACTCGCCGCTGATGATCTCCCAGCATGCCGCCGCCCAGGCGCCGTCCAAGCTCGGTCTCGATCCGGGCGAGACGATCAGCGTCGAAAACGCGATCAAGGCCGTCGTCACCAAATCGGCGAACGACATCGCCTGCGCCATCGCCGAAAACGTCGCCAGCGACGAGCGCAGCTTCGCCCAGATGATGACCCGCAAGGCCCATGCGCTCGGCATGCGCAACACGCATTACGAGAACGCCTCCGGCCTGCCCGATCCCGATCAGGTGACGACGGCCTATGACCTTGCGGTTCTCGGCCGCGCCATCCAGGATCGCTTCCCGCGCTATTACCGCTACTTCTCGACGCCGAGCTTCGCCTATAACGGCGCGCTGCACCGCAATCACAATCATCTCCTCGGCCATGTCGAAGGGATGGACGGCATCAAGACCGGCTACACCCGCGCTTCGGGCTTCAATCTCCTGACGTCGGTTCGCCGCGGCGGCCATCATATCGTCGCCGTCGTCCTCGGCGGCCGCACCGCCGGAGCGCGCGACCGCATCATGGCGGGGCTGATTGAAGAGAATATCGATGGCGGCTCGTCGGTTCGGACAGCGCGCGCGATCACTGAAGACGCCCGCGAAGAAGGGGATGTCGCAGAACCGCGACCTCAGCGCGCCGCTGAGCGCATCTCCGAAGAACGCGCTGAGCGCGTCGAACGCGCGGCGCTAGCGGCTGAGCGCGCCCAGCAGGCGGCCGAGCGCATGGCCTATGCCGCACCCGAAGAGGATTTAGCGACGCCGGAAGAGCCCGCGCAGCTTCGCCCGCGCGCCGCCTCTGCGGTCCAGCCGCCTCCCGAGTCGATCCCGCCGCGTGAGAAAGCGGAAAAAGCCACCGTTCGTCCAGCTTTCGTCTCCGGCGTCCAGAAGCGCCTCTCCGAAACGAAGGAGGGCGAGCGAAAGGGCGCCAAGGCGAATGTGAAAGCGCGCAACGGCGGAACGACCTCCAGCGCCGTCGACGGCTCCACGACGAGCCGCGCCGCCAAGGGCGGCGAGATCACGACGGTGTCGACGACGCCCTCGGCGATACGCTCCGCCGGCGCTAAATCACAACTCGCCAAAGCCGACGCTGGGCGTCCCAGCCGCCCCGGTTGGATGATCCAGATCGGCGCCACCGAGGATCCCGACAAGGCCAACCAGCTTTTGTCGCGCGCGCGCAGCCAGCTTCAGGGCTTCCCCGCCACCGCCCGGGCCTTCACCGAGAAGGTGCAGAAGGGCAATGAAACGCTCTATCGCGCCCGCTTCGCGGGACTCGAGGAGGAAAGCGCGGAATTGGCGTGCAAAGCGCTTAAACGCTCCGGATTTGCCTGCTTCACCACCAAGAACTGACCGCCGCCATGTCCGCTACCTGGGACCACAACTACGGCGCCGATCGGCTCGCGTCAGTGGTGACGCCGCATCAGGACGTCCTTAGCTTCATTTACCCGGGCCGCCAGGTCCGTCGTCCCGCCAAGATCTGGATGAAGCTTCTTCATCAGATCGCGATGGGCTCGCGCGATGTCGGCGGCCGCGGCGCCGCGTTTGAGGCCGAGAATTTCGTAAGCCTCATCTTCCGAAATCGCGCCCGGACGACGCGCGCCGCCCTCGCCCGCGCGGAATCCCCCCGCGTCCGCGTGCGCATCGCCTGCCGAACGCCAACCGGCAAATCGGCGATCCAGATAAGCCTCTAAGAGGCGCGCGCCGTCGGGGTCGTCACGGCGGCAAACGGCGTAAAGCTCGAGAAGCGTGGGCCGCGTCAGCGAATCGAGATGCGCGCCTTCATGCGCGCCTGCGAGAATGACGCCGCGCATCGCGCCGGTGGAATGATCCAGCTCCATTTCGATCATCGCCGACCGCACGCGCGAAACGCCGCCCGCTCCCGTGCCGGCGTTGCGGAAGCCTCGCATGGACCCGCCCATCAAGCCCATCAGCCAAAGGCCGAAGCCGGCGAGAGCGAGTCCCAAGTCCAGGCGCCCGCGCGCCAGCAGCGCCGCGCCGACCGCGAGCGCCAGGAAGCCGCCGCCGCGCTTGAGAATGACGGCCAGGAGCGCGGGCGGCGTTTTCGTATACGCATTGAGCGCCAGCACTGTGAGGACGAGAGCCGCTAATCCGATGAGAATGGGCATGCGTCTGTCCTCAACCGATCTGCGAGAGCAGCAGGCGGGCGGCGCCCTCGCCTGCGCCCGCGCGTCGCTCCAACTCCAACCGACCGCCGACGGCGTAAGCCGCCGCGGCGGCGAGCAACTCCGCCAGCCGGGCCGGCGCGCTGGCGTCGAAGGCCGCATAGGCGCCGCCGGTCAAACGGGCGATTTCGCGATAGGCCGATTGCGTCGCGGCGTCGGGGCCCTCCTGGAACATGAAGGCCTTGACGCCAAGCAGCCCGAGTTCGCCGGCGGTCGCCGCCAGTGCGTCGACCCTCTCTTCCATCGCGTCGCCGATATAGACCAGCGCGCCAACGCGTTTGGCGCGCGACTCGTCAAGCGCATGGCGCAGCACTTTGCCGATCTGCGTGCGGCCGCCCCGGCAGGCGATTCGCGACATCAGCGCGCTTAGCCCCTCCCCGCCCGAAACGAAGCGCGAGGCGCGGCATTCGGAAAAGCCGCGGAAATAAACGAGTTGCACGTCGAGGCCGCCCTGCGCGGCGGTCGTGCGAAACATTTCGCCCTGGATGGATTGCGCCATGTCCCAGGTCGGCTGCCGGCTCATCGTGGCGTCGAGCGCGAAGATCAGCCGGCCGCGAGACGACGGCTCGGTGACGTTGCGCGCCTTGTTCAGAAAGGCGTCGATCGGCCCCGAGGGCGCGGGTCGCTGCGGCGCTGGCGGCTTATTCTGATTATCGCCCACTGCGGTTCACGTCGTTTGGTCGAACGCTCTATAAAATCGGGCGTCGCCCCTTATAAACAAGAGGCCGCCGCGTTACATGCGGCGTCATTCGGCGCGCGTAAGGAAGCATAGGCGCTTTCCCCGCGGGAGGCGAGGATTTTGCGAATGTCAATTGAAGGCGAGGCTTCCTCTCACGAAGGCGCTGCAGCGCTGACGCAGACGCGCGGATGGACGCGCATCGCCGCGCTTCCGGCGCAAGACAGCGCCCATGTGCAGGCGCTGATGCAGGCATTCGCGGAGGAGCTGATTCAAGGCGGCCTGCGCGTCGGCGGCGTGACGCAGACGCGGGCTGCGGACGCATCGGGCCGCTCGGGGATCATGCTGCGCGACGTGGCGACGGGCGCGCTTTATCCGATCTCGCAGGACCTTGGCCCCGGCTCTGTCGCCTGCAATCTCGACACGAGCGAATTGGCTTCGGCTTGCGCGGCGGTCGAGCGCGCGGCGCGGAGCGGCGCCGATCTCATCATCATCAGCAAATTCTCCAAGCAGGAAGCGGCGCGCGGGGGCCTCTGCGACGCCTTCCGCGCCGCCATGGCGGCGCGCATCCCGGTGATCGCGGCGGTGTCGCCGCATTATCGCGAGGAATGGCGCCTCTTTGCCGGACCGCTCGCCGAAGACGTCGCGCCCGAGCGCGGGGCGCTAGCGGCGTGGTGGGCGAAGACTCGCGCTGTGCGAGCCGCTGGGCCCGCTACCTGATCGGCGGCGCGTACATCAGTCCGCCCTTGTTCCATAGCGCGTTCAACCGACGTTCCATGGCGAATGGCGCGCCCTGCCCCAGATTGCGCTCGAAAATATCGGCGTAATTGCCGACATGTTTGATGATGCGATAGGCCCAATTGTGCGACAGGCCGAGGTCGTCGCCATGGGCGCCGTCGACGCCCAGGAGACGCCGGATTTGCGGATTTTCCGAAGTCAGCGCTTCATCGACCGTCGCTTTCGACACTTGCAACTCCTCGGCGTCGAGCATCGCGTAAAGCGTCCAGCGGACGATGTTGAGCCATTGGTCGTCGCTTTGGCGCACAAGCGGTCCGCGCGGGGCCTTGGACAGCAGGTCGGGCAGGACCGCATGATCGGCCGGCGCCGACAGACCGATGCGCACCCCATGCAGCGTCGACGCGTCGGCGGAGAGCGCGTCGCATTTGCCCTCGTCATAGGCTTTCGCCGCATCTTCGAGCGTCGGGAACAGCCGCGCTTCGTATTTCGCTTTGCGCGCCCGGAAGAAGTCGGCGAGCTCCAGTTCGTAGGGCGTGCCCTGCTCGACGCAGACTGAGGCGTTGTCGAGGTCCTGGGCCGAGGCGAAACTGCGTTGCCGGCGCACGAGAAAGCCCTGACCGTCGTGAAGGGCGATCCCGGCGTAGATGAGCTTTTGCCCGGCGTCCCGCGACTGAGTCCAGGGCGAGGCGCTGACGAGAAGATCGACCCAGCCCGTTTGCAGCGAGCCGACGCGCTCCTTGGGCGAGAGCGGGATGAAGCGCGCCTTCGCCGGATCGTCGAGAATGGCGCTCGCCACGGCGCGGCAAAGATCGACCTCGAAACCGCGCCATTCGCCCGTCCCGTCGCGCTGCGCGAAGCCGGCGGCCTCGGTCACGCCGCAGGAGAGATGGCCCCGCTTTATGACCTGGGCCAGCGTCGGGCCGATTTCGGTCTGCGCGCGCGACTCAGGGGCGCTGGACAGGGCGCTGACAAGCGCCGCGGCGACGGCGAGGAAATAGCGGCGGCGGATCATGGCGGGCTCGGCATCCGACGGACGATATACTACGGTCGCGCGACGCTTGCGCAAGCGCGGTTCATAGAGGGCGCGATGTCCGAAGAGAAAAGAAAATCCAGGCGGAAATTAAGGCCTGCGACGCTTGTGACGCTGGCCGGCCGCGCGCCTTTCGACCATTTCGGCTTCATAAATCCGCCGGTCTATCGCGGCTCGACGGTGCTGTTCCCGACCCTCGCCGATCTCGAGGGCCTGCGCCAGCCATATACTTACGGGACCAAGGGCACGCCGACAACGCGCGCGCTCGAGGGGGCCTGGAGCGAGATCGCCGGCGCCGCCGATACGGTGCTGACGCCCTCGGGTCTTGCGGCGATCGCCATCGCGCTGCTGACGGCTACTCGCGCCGGCGCCCATGCGCTCGTCGCAGATTCGGCCTATCAGCCGACGCGCATGTTCTGCGACACGGTCCTCACGCGCTTCGGAGTCGCGGTCGATTACTACGATCCGCTCATCGGCGCGGGAATCTCGGCGCTGATGAAGCCCGAGACGACCGCGGTGCTGGTGGAGTCGCCCGGCTCGCAAAGCATGGAGATTCAGGACATTCCGGCGATCGCCGCGGCCGCGCATGCGCGGGGCGTCTGCATGATCGTCGACAACACCTGGGCGACGCCGCTCTATTTCCCGCCGCATGAACGCGGTTGCGATCTCGCGATTGAGGCGGGCACGAAATATCTCTCCGGCCATGCCGATCTGCTGATGGGGCTCGTTTCCGCCAACAAGGAGTGGGCGAAGCGGCTGCGCGCGACCTTCAACGCCTTCGCGATCGGTTCGAGTCCCGACGACGCCTCGCTGGGGCTGCGCGGACTGCGCACCATGGCGCTGCGCCTGCGCGAACAGGAGCGCGCCGCGCTCGATGTCGCGCAATGGCTCGAACGGCGGCCCGAAGTGTCGCGGGTGCTGCACCCCGCCCTGCCCGTTCATCCCGGCCATGCGCTGTGGAAGCGGGATTTTTCGGGGGCTTCCGGCGTGTTCTCGGTCATTCTCAAACCGGCGTCGAAGCAGGCTCTCGCCGCTTTCATCGACGGGCTCGAGCTTTTCGGCATCGGTTTCTCCTGGGGCGGATACGAGAGCCTCGTCATTCCCTTCGATTGCTCATCCTATCGGACGGCGACGCGCTGGGCGCCGGAAGGGCCGGCGCTGCGCTTTTCCATCGGCCTCGAGGACGTGGCGGATCTGAAGGAGGATTTGGAGGCCGGGTTCGCGCGGCTGGCGGCCGCTTAAACCCACACATGGCTCGCAAGGAACGTATCCGGACTTCCCTGCGTTACTGTCGTGCCAATAAAACCATTCTATTAGCGACTAGAGCACGTTCCGTAAAAGTTGACCGACTTTTTCGATCAGAACGTGCTCCAGCTTATTGAATTGGAGCGATTTCTCATCGACCGCATGATTCCATACGGTCGGAAAGCGCTCTAAGCGCAAGGAGAATTGAAAATGATAACCGTTTCCCGTTTCGCCGCATTTGCCCTCATTCTGGGATTTTCAGTCGCCGGCGCTACTTCGGCGCTGGCCGCCAAAGGACAGGATTTTCCCGACACGAAATGCACCTGCAAGGGCTGCGGGCCCAAGAAGACCGACGTCACGGGCCAATGCGCGAGCGTCTGCAAGGACAAAACGGTCTATTCCAAAGGCTCCGAGCCGCATGATTATTGCAAGGCGGCGCGGGTAAAGCTGCCGAAGGACTGGAACCGGGCCGAACCTGCGACGAGTAAGAAGGCGAATTAGCTCTTTGGCTGCGCGAGCGACTGGCCGAAAGTCAGGATCAGCTCGCGCAATTCCGGCTCGTCCACGAGCTCCGCGGCGATCGCGTAGTGGAACCATTGCGTGGCGCGCTGTTTTTTCTCTGGCCATTTCTTGCGCTGTCGCAGGAAGCGCAGCGGGAAGACCTCGACGCGGCATTCGAGCGCCGCGCCGCCCTCCAGGCGTTTCTCATAAGAATATTCGCCGAGCTTCGTTTTCTCGATCTTGCCCAGAAGGCCGGCCTCTTGCACCGCTTCGATGGCGGCGGCGATATGCGGCTTGCGGCCTTTCATCGGCCAGCCCTTTGGAATGACCCAGCGTCGGGTGTCGCGAGAGGTCGCGAGCAGGACTTCGATCCGGCCGTCCTTGGGGCGCCAGGGCAAGGCCGCATATTGCGTGCGCGGTTGGGCGCCTTCGCGCTTCTGCTTGATCTTGGGAGCCTTCATGCGGCCAGCCTCGCCAGCTCGTAGAAGGTCGCCGCGAAAAAGGCGGCCATTGGCATGGTGATGACCCATGCGACGACAATGTCCTTGGCGACGTTCCAGCGCACCGCCGAGACGCGCCGCGCCGCGCCGACGCCGACGATCGCGCCGGTGATCGTATGCGTCGTCGATACAGGCACGCCGAGGCCCGTCGCCACGAACAGCGTGATCGCGCCGCCGGTTTCGGCGCAGAAGCCCTGCATCGGCGTGAGCCGCGTGATTTTCGATCCCATGGTGCGGACGATTCGCCAGCCTCCGAAAAGCGTGCCAAGGCCCATTGCGGCCTGACAGGTGATCACCACCCAGAACGGCACATGGAATTCGCCGCCGAGCGCGCCATGCGAATAGAGCAGCACCGCGATGACGCCCATGGTCTTTTGCGCGTCATTGCCGCCATGGCCAAGCGAATAAAGCGACGCGGACAGGAACTGCAGCGAGCGAAAGAGCGTGTCGACGGCTCCCGGCGTTCGACGCACGAAAATCCATGACACCGCCAGAACGAGCAGGAGCGCCAGAACGAAGCCGAGCGCCGGCGACAGCACGATCGCGACGCCGGTCTTGAGCAATCCGTTCCAGACGATCGCCGACGTCCCCACTTTGGCGACGCCCGCGCCGACGAGCCCGCCGACGAGCGCGTGGGAACTCGATGAGGGAATGCCCAGCCCCCAGCTGATGAGATTCCAGACGATCGCGCCCATCAATGCGCCGAAGACCACGTAATCGTCGACGATCTCGGGCGAAACGATGCCCGCGCCCACCGTCTGCGCCACATGCAGGCCGAAAAACAAAAAGGCGACAAAGTTGAAAAAGGCCGCCCAGAACACGGCGAAATGCGGCGGCAGCACGCGCGTCGAGACGATCGTCGCGATCGAATTTGCGGCGTCGTGCAGACCATTGAGAAAATCGAAGATCAGCGCGACGGCGACGAGGCCGTAAAGATAGATCGAGAAGTCGTTCAAGCGCCGTCCCTATGTATGTTCGATGACGATGCCCGTCACGCGGTTGGCGACGTCCTCGAAGCCGTCGACGACTTTTTCGAGATGGCCGTAAACTTCCGCGCCGACGATGAACGCCATCGGGTCGCTGTGGCGATGCGCCTGAAACAGCGTCTTCAGCCCGTGATCGTGAATGCCGTCGGCCTCATCCTCGGTGCGGGTGATCTCCTCGCCGAATGCATTGAGCTTGCCGGCGTTCTGGCGCATGGCGCGCAGCAGGGGTATCGCGCCGCGCGTCAGTTCGGCGGCCTGGACGATGATGTCGCCCATTCGACGCATCGAGGGGTCGAATTCTCGCATCTCATAGAGGAGGGTCGCTTTCGCGGTCTGATGCATCTGGTCGATGGCGTCGTCCATCGCCGTGATGAGATCGCGGATGTCGCTGCGGTCGAAGGGCGTGATGAAGGTCCGACGCACGGCGAGCAGCACGTCGCGGGTGATGGCGTCGGCTTCATGCTCTCGCCGGCGGATTTCATCGCTGCGGGCGAGAACGCCGTCGCCGCCGTCGAGCAAGGCGCGCAGCGCCCGCGATCCCGCGACAAGCGTCTCGGCGTGGCGCTCGAACAAATCGAAGAAGCGCTCCTCTCGCGGCATGAGCGCCTGAAACCACGACAGCATGGAGACTCCCCCGCTCCCGCCAATGTCACAAAAACGTCACAAATGGCTTCGGCCACATAGCCGGGGCAACAAGGGGCTGTAAAGCGCTAAAGAGCCGCGACTGGGATTATCTGGCCGCCTCGGGCGGAAGAGGCTGTTGCGCCTTGTTCATCGCCACCGCGTCGTCGTTGGACGGCAACGCGCCCGCATCGCCCGGCCCGGGCTTGCGGAGCAGAATCTCACGCAGACGCGACCGCATCTGCGCGGGCAAGGCGGAGCGGTTCAGCGTCACAAGGCTCGCGCCGTTGTAAACAAAGGCCCCATTCGCTTCGACCACGACGTCGCCTGAGCGCAGAGTCGGATCCGTGCGGGACAAGCGAATAAAATAATCCTGCGACGTGCGCGGGTCGTTGCAAGAACACTCTTTAGTGGTCTTCTCGCGAAAGCTGAAAGCCGTGGGCAGGGCCGTATAGCGCGCTCCCCTCGAATTGCGCGCCTCCTCAATGCTCGCGCCCTCATAGAGCTCCATGGGCGCCGAAGGGCACAGGAACTCGCATGATTGCTGGCGCGAGGCTTGCGAGGATTTGATCAGCGGAAAGAAATAGCCGTCGCAGGCGCGCACGCAATAGCCGCCGCCGGACATGGAGTCGCCGCCTATGCGATCTCCCTCAAAACGTATCGAGCTCTTCGGCGCTCTCTGACCACGTGGGTATGACGGGCCTCGCGACGCGGGCGATGACGTTTCCGGTCCAAATAGAAAATCCAGGAGGCTTTCCTGGCCCAGCACGTCGAGGGACGAAAGCGGCAAGGCAAGCGCCAGCGCTCCGACGAGAACGGTCGCATAGTGACGGATGAGCCGCATTCCACCCTTCTGTCTATTCGTTCGACTGGCGACCCCGGCAGGATTCGAACCTGCGACCTACTGCTTCGAAGGCAGTTGCTCTATCCGGCTGAGCTACGGAGCCGTCGAATACGCAGCCTTGCGGCGCGGACCCTATCATTTTGAACAAGACCACTCCAGGCAGCATGACCGCCAATGGTGTCATTTGTGGCGACCCCGGCAGGATTCGAACCTGCGACCTACTGCTTAGAAGGCAGTTGCTCTATCCGGCTGAGCTACGGGGTCAAAAATCCGAAGCGTCTTCAATGCGTCCAGAGTCCGATCCGGCTGGTTTTGAAATTATCGGAATAGGACGCGCCGCGCCGCGCGGCGAGATTGGGCCGCGGCTCCTCGACGCGATAGGCGAGGCCGTTGCGCTCGGCATAAGCGATCGCCTCCTCCTTGGTCGCGAAGTTCAGGAGTATCTGCTGGCGCATGTCGCCGGAGCTGGTCCAGCCCATCAGCGGATCGATGCTGCGCGGCGACTCCGGATCGAAATCCAGTCGCCACGGCTTGACTGGTCCGGGCCCGGACTGCGTGGCGCTCGGCGCGGGACGATAGAT
>CAZCJY010000057.1:10206-12926 GCA_964498975.1 uncultured Methylocystis sp. | reverse complement strand
TCTCGATCGTCTCCAAGCGCAACTCAGGCGTCGCCGCGCGCGGCTCCATGAGGCGGGCGAGCCTGCGGTCCAGCGTCGTCACCGAAATCGCCACTTTCGCCAGGCCTTTTTCCGCCATCGGCGCGAGCAGATCGAGATCGCGCAGGACGAGCGCCGATTTCGTTACAATTCCCACCGGATGATTGGCGCGCGCCAGCATTTCGAGAATCGAGCGCATGACGCGATGACTTTTCTCGGCCGGCTGATAGGGATCGGTGTTGGAGCCGATCGCAATAGTTCTCGGGACATAATTCGGCGCCGACAATTCGCGCTCCAGCAGCTGCGCCGCGCCTTCCTTCACGAAAATCTCGGTCTCGAAGTCGAGGCCGGGAGAAAAACCCATATAGGCGTGCGTCGGCCGCGCAAAACAATAGACGCAGCCATGTTCGCAGCCGCGATAAGGATTGATCGAACGGTCGAAAGAAATGTCGGGCGAATCATTCTTGGTGATGATCGTGCGCGGCTTCTCGATGTGGAAATTGGTCTTGAGCGCCTCAAGGCTCTCCAAAGACCCCCAGCCGTCGTCGGCCTCTTCGCGCGTCTCTTTCTCAAAACGGCCGCTACGCTTCGACAGGGCCCCGCGACCACGCCGCCGTTCGGCGTCAATGATCGCCGCGGCGTCGATCCGCGGCGCGCCAACCGCCTCTCTCGGAACCTCCGCCAATCGCCCCATGTCGAACTCCACCGAGAACATTAAGACAGGGGAGGCCGCGCGCTCACGCGCACGCCAAAACATCTCACGCGGCCCGCGGCCTCCCAACAAACGTAACGCGACGCAACTGATCCGGCTCAACGCCGGACGCTTTCAAGGGACTAGACGCCCCGCCTCGGCTCGACCTGCCGAAGCGGAACATAACACGAATATAGAACATATATAGAACATAAAAGCGGGGCGCAAGGGCGATGGAAAAAAAGAAGCGCGCCGTCTTGCTGACGGCGCGCTCGATTTCGGGGCTTTTTTTTCGGGCGCTTCAGCGCACCAGAATATTCTTGAACTGCCAGGGATCGCTCTCGTCGATGTCATCGGGAAAGAGGCCGGGACGTCCATCGAGCGGCGTCCAGTCGGTATAGACGCCGATGACCGGGCCGAGATAGGGCAGTTGCACTTCGAGACAGCGCTTGTAGTCCACCTCATCCGCCTCGACGATGCCGGCCTGCGGATTCTCCAGCGCCCAGACCATGCCGGCGAGCGCGGCCGAACTCACCTGCAGGCCGGTCGCGTTCTGATAGGGCGCGAGATCGCGCGTCTCCTCGATCGACAGCTGTGAGCCGTACCAATAGGCGTTCTTGTCATGGCCGTAGAGCAGCACGCCGAGTTCGTCGATTCCATCGACAATCTCATGCTCGTCGAGAATCTTCCAACTGTCCTGCATCCTGCCGGCCTGGCCGAACATCTCATGCAGGGACAGCACGGCGTCGTCGGCCGGGTGATAGGCGTAATGGCAGGTCGGACGATAGACCGCCTTGCCCGAAGCGTCCCGCACGGTCAGATAATCGGCGATCGAGATCGATTCATTGTGCGTGACGAGAAAGCCATATTGCGGTCCAGGCGTCGGCGTCCATGAGCGCACGCGCGTATTGGCGCCGGGCGACAAAAGATAGATCGCCGCGCCGCAGCCGGTCTGATGCGTGCGGCCGATGTCGGGCAGCGACTTCTCATGCGTGCCCCAGCCAAGTTCAGCCGGCTGCATGCCTTCCGACACGAAACCCTCGACCGACCAGGTGTTGACGAAAACATTGCGGGGCTTAGGGTCGCGCGCGCGCTGCGTGTCGCGCTCGGCGATATGAATGCCCTTCACGCCGAGCTTTTGCGCGAGCGCGCCCCATTCGGCGCGGTTCGTCGGCTCCTTATCCAGCGCGCCAGTATCCTTGGCGATATTGACGAGCGCCTGTTTGACGAACCACGACACCATGCCCGGATTGGCGCCGACGCAGGAGACCGCCGTCGATCCGCCGGGATTCTTGCGGCGCTCCTCCAGCACGGTCTCGCGCAAGGCGTAATTTGTGCGCGCCTCATTGGCCATGGTCTTGTCGAAATAGAAGCCGGGCCAAGGCTCGACGACCGTGTCGACGCATAGCGCATTCAATTCGCGCGCGAGCTTGATGATGGAAAGCGAAGATACGTCGACTGAGAGATTGACGACGAAGCCCTGGCCCTCGCCCTGGGTGAGAAGCGGCGTCAAGACCTCGCGGTAGTTCTCCGGCGTGAGCTTGGTTTTGAGAAAAGCGATGCCGCGCTCGTCCAAGAGGCGGCGATGCGTGTCGACAGGATCGATGACGGTAAAGCGGCTCTTGTCGAAGTCGAAATGGCGTTCGATCAGCGGCAGAATGCCCCGCCCGATCGAGCCGAAGCCGATGAGAACGATCGGGCCAGTGATCTTGCCATAGACGGGCCAAGTCGACATAGAACGGCTCCTGCGGGAGGGAATGTTGCGCTGCGATAAAGCAAGCGCCGCTGTTTTAATCAAGTAGGCGCGGCCCATGCGCGACCGCGCGTCGCGCAGTCCGCCTCTTGACCCCGTATGGCGCGCCGCGCAATGGTGCCCTAGTTGATTGAAGTCAATAGAGTAAAGACTGTCCGTATGAAGCGTTCCGCAAAACCCCGTCCTTCGCCGACCCTGCGCGCGGCGCGCGCGCGCCTGCGTCTCGTTAGCGCCCGGCCAACCTCCGCCCCGCCGGCC
>CAZCJY010000057.1:9202-10196 GCA_964498975.1 uncultured Methylocystis sp. | reverse complement strand
CCGGACACCACCTCGACCCCGGCCGCGCGCAGGACCTCCGCCCCGCCGGCCGCCGTAAAGGCGGAAGAGATTTCGCTTTCGCGCGACGACGCGCTCGAAGATGCGGCGGCGCGCATTTTCTCTGCGGCGCTCGATCACTTCGTGGCCAATGTCGCGTTCATGCAGGCCTCCGGCGCGCCGGAAGGCGTGCATCAGATGCGCGTCGCCTTGCGGCGGCTTCGCGCGGCGATCGGCCTCATGCGGCCGGCGCTAACCGGCTCGGCGCTCGAAACCGCGCGCGAACGCGCCAAGACGCTTGCCGGCGTTCTCGGCGCGGCGCGCAATTGGGACGTATTCGGCGACATGCTGAACGCCGGCCCGCGCGAGGCGCTGGGGAACGATCCAAGCTTCTATGCCCTGCTCGACGCCGTGGAGTTTCGCCGCGCGCAAGCCTATCGCGAGGCGCAGGAGGCGCTGACCGCGCCGCAGACGGCGCAATTCGTCGAAGAGCTGCGTTTGGCGATCGCGCAACGCGATTGGCGGGTTGAAGAAAACATGCGCGGGGAAGGTTCGGCGCGCGACTTCGCCTCGCACGCGCTGACGCGGCTGCGCAAGCGCCTCTTGAAAAAGAGCCGGAATCTCGCGACGCTCTCGCCCGAGGCGCGCCACCAGGCGCGCATCGCGCTGAAAAAGGCGCGCTACGGCGCCGAATTCTTCCACAGCCTCTATGCAGATCGGAAAACGGCCCGCGCCTTTTTGCGCGCGCTGTCCGAAATGCAGGACGGGATGGGCGCCTTCAACGATATGGCGGTCGCAAATAATCTGCTCGATCAGATTGACGCCGATGGCGGCGGCGCGGCGACGCGCGCCTCGGGCTTTGTGCGCGGCTGGTTCGCCCATGCGGCGCGGGAAGGCGCCGCTCACGCGGAGAAAAGCGAGAAGCGGCTAAAGGAACTCGAGCCGTTTTGGACGTGAGCCACGCCTGTCATTCCCGGCAGGCCGAAGGCCTGACCGG
>CAZCJY010000057.1:5110-9192 GCA_964498975.1 uncultured Methylocystis sp. | reverse complement strand
GATTCTGGATTCCCGATCGCGCGCTTCGCGCGCGTCGGGAATGACATTGTAGTTTATGCCGACAGCGCGGCGCTGCCGTCGATGCGCCCTTGCAAGCCATTTGGAATGCGCGGATTCGGCAACACATAGCGGCCGCGCTCACGCACCAATTTCGTCACCGCGGCGAAGTCAAGCTTGCCGGAGCCGAGAAGCGGCACATGCTCCACGATCATGACTTCCGCCGGGATCATCAGATCGGACGCGCCTTTCGATTTGGCGTAAGCCTGGAAATCGGCGCGCGTGGCGTCCGTCTGCTGCGTGACGAGCACGATTCTCTCGCCCTTGCGCGGATCGACTTCGCTCGCCGCCGCCGACAGCGCCTTGGGCCACAGCTCCGCCGCAAGTTGCTCGATCGCCGCGAGCGAGACCATCTCGCCGCCGATCTTTGCGAAACGCTTGGCGCGGCCCTTGATCGTCACGAAGCCCTGCGCGTCGATCGTGACGATGTCGCCCGTATCGTGCCAGCCATTGTCCGGCGGCTGCAGCACGCCCGGATTGTCGGCCTTGAGATAGCCAAGCATGACATTCGGCCCGCGCACGAGCAGGCGTCCGCCCTCCTCGACGCCCGGCACGCGTTCGAGCTTATAGTCAACGCCCGGCATCAACCGGCCGACCGTGCCGAATTTATTGAACATCGGCGTGTTGAGCGCGAGCACAGGCGCGGTTTCCGTCACGCCGTAACCCTCAAGGATGCGAATGCCGAATTTCTCCATCCATAGATCGCGCGTCGATTGCTTCACCGGCTCCGCGCCGGCGACGACATAGCGGATCGAACGGAAGTCGTAAGCATGCGCCGAGCGGGCGTAGCCCGCAAGAAAAGTGTCGGTGCCAAAAAGGATCGTCGCGTTGGTTCCGTAAACGAGCTCGGGCACGATGCGGTAATGCAGGGGCGAGGGATAGAAATAGACCGGCACGCCGGAGATGAGCGGCAGCGCAAAGCCGATCGTCAGGCCGAAGCAGTGGAAGATCGGCAGCACGTTGAACACTTTGTCGGCGCGGCCGAAGTCGATGCGCGCCGCCGCCTGCGCGGCGTTCGCAAGCATGTTCCGATGCGACAGCGCGACGCCCTTGGGCGCGCCCTCGGAGCCCGAAGTGAAGAGGATCGCCGCGATGTCGTCCGCCTTGCGTGCGACAACAGGTTTGCGGAAACGTCTGAAGGCCTTGACCTTGTCGGCGAAGCTCACGGAGGCGCGCATGTCTTCGAGATAGACGAGCGCGACTTTCTCTTCGAGCGCGGCGACGAGCTTCTCCAGCTTGCCTTTCTCGATGAAGCCGCGCGAAGTCAGGATCGTCTTCGCCTGCGCCGCCTCGCAGCCCGAAAGAATATTAGCGGCGCCGGCGGTGAAATTGATCATCGCCGGCGCGCGGCCCGCTGAAGTGGTCGCAAGGAACGCGACACCCGCGCCATTGGCGTTGGGCAACATGATTCCGATAGCGTCGCCCGGCTGTCCAAAGGCCGCGATCTTTTCACCAAGAACGCGCGCGCCGATCAGCAGCTTGCGATAGGTCAGCGCGCCGGTGATCGGGTCTTCGAGCGCGACGCGCGAGAGGCCGTGCTTATCGGCCGCTTCGACCACGGCGTCGAACAATGTGCGCTCGACCTTGGTGGTGCGGAAGACGAGATCCGACATGATCTGATAGAGCGCCGCGCCGGCGGCCATGCGCCGCGCCTTGCCCTTCAACGCGTCATCGACGGTAAGGCGCACCGGCTCGAGCACGGTTAGCGTGAATTTCGGGAACCAGCGGCGACGCGCCTGTTCGCGGTTGAGCCGCGAAAACATCGTCGCCTCGGCGCCTTCGATGCGCACCGGCACGACCATGGCGCCGGATTTCTCCGCAATCAGCCCCGCGCCGTCATAGACCTTCATCAGGCTGCCGGTGACGGTGAGACGCCCTTCCGGAAAAATGACCAGAGGATCGCCCGCCTTCACGGCGTTGACCAGCGTGCGCGTGCCGAGCGGTTTCGAAGGATCGAGCGGAATGGCGCGCGTGAGCTTCATGAAGGGCTTCACCCACCATTTCTGCGAGATCGTATGGTCGATGGCGAAGATCGGCTCTCGCGGCATGATCGAGAGAATCGCCGCAGCGTCCAAGAAGCTCACATGATTGAGCGCGACGATCGGATTGGGTCCCGCCTTGTCGAAATTCTCCAGCCCCTTCACGTCGAGACGATATAAGGCGCGAAAGAAGATCGACAGAATGTCCTGGAAGGGCGAAACAACGACCGCTTTGACGATCCAGATCGAGGCAATGAGCGCGACGACAGCGACGCCGAGCGACAGCGTCGCGAAAGAGACGCCGACGCTCTGCAAACCCGCGACGCCGACGCCGCCCAGCGCCATGAAGGCGGCGTTATGGACATTGACGGCGGCGATGGTTCGGGCGCGCTCTTCGGGGCGGCTTTGCGCCTGAATGGCGGCAAACGACGGCACGATCATCAAGCCGCCGGCGAGCGCCAGCAACGCAAGATCGACGGCGGTGCGCCAGGCGAGGGGCTGCGCGAAATAAGCGGCGGGCGACAGGTTCGTCGCAACTTCCGGCGTGGTTCGAAACAGCAGCGCGAGGCCGAGATCGCCGGCCGCGAAGGCGACAAGCGCCGCGCCGGCGGCCGCCGGCAGCAGCACGATCTTGCCATGCAGAAGGAAGGCGGCGAGACCCGAGCCGGCGGCGATGGCGACGGCGAAGACGGCGAGATGAATTGTGACGACGCTGTCGGCGCCGTGCAGCGTCTGCGTCACCAGCGGCGGCATCAGCGACATGGCGACGGAGCCGAAGAGCCAGAAGAGGCTCGTGACGACGGCGAGGCGCCATAACGCCCGCTCGGCGCGCAAATGCCGCAACAGGCCGAAGGTCGAACGCAGGACATTCGCGTCGACCTTGAGATCAGGGTCGGCGCGGCGCGTCGCCGGGATGAACCAGGCGGCGCCGTAAGCCAGCGCCGCGACCGCCATGACGCCCAACGCAAAAATCAGCCCGCCCTGCGCATGCATGGCGAAGCCGCCGGCGATGGTGCCCGTCAGAATCGCAAGAAAGGTCGCGCTTTCAACAAGCGCATTGCCCGCGGGGAGTTCTTCGCGCGTCAGATGGTCGGGCAGGATGCCGTATTTCACCGGACCGAACAGCGCCCCCGTGACGCCGAATAGAAAGAGCGCGCCAAACAGCGCCGGCACGCTGGAAAAGAGGAAGCCTGCCGCCGAGAGTCCGGCGACGCCGATTTCGGCGAAGCTCAGCCGGCGCGCGATGAGCGCCTTGTCGTATTTGTCGGCGAGCTGGCCGCCGAGCGCAGACAGCAGAAAAAAAGGCGCGATGAAGATTGCGCCGGCGAGCGTGACGAGCGAAGCGCCCTGCTCGCCGCCAATCTGGGCGAGGATCAAGAGCACCAGCGCGTTTTTCAGGAAATTGTCGTTGAAGGCCGCGAAGAACTGGCGCCAGAACAGCGGCGCGAAGCGGCGCGAGGCGAGAAGCGATTGCGACATGGCTCGTAAATCCAAAAGGCGAGGCCGGCGACTTTCACCTGATCTCCTTTAAGGATCGGTCAAGACGCCGGCTGGTTGCATGAAGACGCGAAAATTTTTCGCATCATGGGACTTTGGCGACATCCATCAAGAGGCGCTCGGTGCGCGCGTCCTCGATGCGGTTCAAGAGCTTTTCGGCCTCCTGATTGTCGCGGATCGTCTTGGAGACGACGATGCATGACTGCACCAGCATCACGACGCCCATGGCGAGAAAGCCCTTCATCCAGCCATCGATCGGCATGAGGAACACACCGGCGCCCATCATGGCGATCGAGAGCCCGAAGGTGGCGTAAGAGAAGCTGATGAAGGCGGAGGAGTGCTTGATCGGTTGAGTGGTCATTTGAGGTCTCCTTTTTGACTAGAGCGAATCTTTCGGTTTGTCCTCACACGGAGGGGGATGATCACGAAGCGGCCGCCTTCTCCTTCAACCTTGCGAGGACGTCTCCGGCGCGCGGCTTGACCGGCGGGCCGAAGCCTTCATTGGCCAGCGTCTCGTTGAGGCTTTCGGCCTGCGGCTCGGCGTCGAGC
>CAZCJY010000057.1:0-5100 GCA_964498975.1 uncultured Methylocystis sp. | reverse complement strand
GCGTCGAGCGCATCGAGGACGGTCTCGGCGGCGCAGGCTTGCGTCTGCTGCTCGCGCAGCCGTGCGAGCGTCGTTTCGGCTTCCGAAAGCGTCGCTTGACGGCAGGGCGCGTCCTCCAGCCGGCCTCGGCGCATAACCCGCACCGACTCGGCGGCCCGGGCGATGCGCCTTCCGCGCTCCAGTTCCGCGAGTCGCGCCGACTGGCCGCGCACATGCCGTTCGAGTTTGGCGATCTCGGCGGAAAAGATCACGCGGGCCTTTTCCGCAGCCTGGGCGTCGCCTTCCAGCGCGGCGATATTCTCCGCCGCTTTCGCCGCGAGATCCTCGCGGCCGCCCTTCAATGCTTCGACGGCGCGGGTTTCGAGTCCGGCGATCTGTTCTCGCGTCGCGGCGAGCTTGCGCTCCTCGGCTCGGTCCTGGGCGACGGCCAAAGCCAGCGCCTTTTTGGCGCGCTCGACGCTCGCCGCAGAGTCGCGCATTTGCTGGTCGAGGAGCGACAGGGCGTGACGGTCGGCGAGGCGCTCCTCGGCCTCGAACGCCCGACCCCTTATGAGAGTGACAACAGTCTTGAACATGGGATCCTCCTATGTGAACTATGTTCACAACCAGACCCTAGCGCTACTTTGAACCTCGTTCAAGCTAAAATTGAACGAGGTTCAATTTTTCCTTAACGGCTTTGCAACAATGCATGATAGGGCGCTGGCGCGGCCGAAAGGCCAATTCTCGCCGCATCGTCGCGGCAAGCTGCCCGCAAAGGAACAAGTCGCTTGAACGAGACCAAGACAGAAGCCGGAGCCGAGCGACGCGCGCAATTGCGCGACCGGCTGATTGACATCGCCCAAGAAACCATCGCCGCGCGCGGGCTCGCGGGCCTCAAGGCGCGCGATCTCGCGGCGGCCGCCGGCTGCGCGCTTGGCGCGATCTACACCGCTTTCGACGGTCTCGACGAGCTGATCCTGCGCGTCAACGCCCGCACATTGGCGCGTCTGGAGACTGCGCTCGACGCGGCGCTCGGCGACGCCGAGGCGGAACAGGCGCTCGACGCGCTGGCGCGCGCCTATCTGAACTTCGCGCGCGCCGAGGAGCCGAGCTGGCGGGCGCTGTTCGAGCATCGCCTGCCGCAAGGGGCGCCAGTTCCCGAATGGTACGCCGAGGCGCGCAATCGCCTGTTCGGGCGGTTGGACGCGCCGCTGGCGCAGCTGCTGCCGGGCAAGAATGCGACGGCGCGCGCGGGACTGGCGCGCACGCTGTTTTCGGCGGTGCATGGCGTCGTCGCGCTCGGCCTCGAGGAGAAGATCGCCGACACGCCCCCCGCCGTGCTCGACGCGCAGCTCGAAACGCTGGTGCATCTTCTCGCCGCCGGTCTGATGATGGAGTCGGCGCGCTTGCCTTGAGCCGTGCGACCTGACATAGGCGCGCATGGCTTTCATTCTGCTGTTTGCCGTGGCGATGTGGGCGGGCGCGCAGAATGCGCTGGCGGGCGGCGGCTCCTTCCTGCTCCTGCCGACGCTGATGTTCACAGGCATGGACGCGCTCGCCGCCAACATCACCTCATGTGCGGCGCTGTTTCCGGCGCAGGTCGCTACCGGCTGGACAGGACGCAAATTCGCCGCCGGCGCCAACGGCCTTTCGCTGCGCGCGCTTTTCGTCATCAGCATCATCGGCGGCGCCATCGGCGCGCTTGTCCTCCTTGGCACGCCGCGCGGACTGTTCGCGCGCCTCGTGCCCTGGCTCGTGCTCTTCGCTACCGCGCTCTTCGCTTGGGGCAGTTTTTTTAGAAAGCCTGCTGAGACGCAAGCGCATTTGAGCGCGCCGGCCGCCGGCTTCGCGCAATTCCTCATTTCGATTTACGGCGGCTATTTTGGCGGCGGCATCGGCTTTCTCATGGTCGCAGCGCTGACCATGGCGGGTCAGGGCGTGCGGATCGCGAGCGCAACCAAAAATCTTTTGGCCGGCGTCATGAACGCTTCAGCCGTCGCGATTTTTCTGTTCTCGCCCGATCTGCATTGGCCACAGGCGCTCGTGACGGCGGCGGGCGCGACGATCGGCGGCGTCTTGGGCGCGCGACTGATCAATCGCATCGATGAGAAAATACTGCGCGTCTTTATCGTCGCCATCGGCGCAGCGTTAACGATCGGTCTGTTCATCAAAGCGTCCTAAGAAGGCCGATGATTCAATTTGAGCAACCAATCGTTAGGAATTCGAAAAACCTTTACGCCATTTTAAGCCTGACGAAATCGAGGCGCAGCGCCGAGGCGGTCATGCCCGATCCCTGGCTTGATAAGAACAATCCAAAAACGCCCGCTTCCGGCGAGCGGCGGGCGTCGCCGCGTCAAAAGTCCCACGCCGAAGCCTGGGCCGACCCCGGCGGCATGGCGCCGGCGATCCCATGCAAGGTCATCGACATTTCGAGCGCCGGCGCGAAATTGGCTTTTCCACCTGGTTCGAACCTGCCTGACACTTTCATCTTGCGGGCGGGAAACACCAAGCGTTCCGCGCATGTGGTTTGGCGGCGCAAGGATGAGATCGGCGTCGAATTTCAGCGCGTCACGCAGCATTATCGCGAAAGCGGGCGCTTGCCTGAAGCTGAAGGCGATCCAAAATAGCCCCGCTTTGCGCTATTTCTTGCCGATGGCCTTCTCGATTTCCGGCAGCAGCGTCGTCGCGAGCGCCGACGGCGTCAGCGGGCCGACGAATTTATAGGCGATGGTTCCGTCGCCCTTGATCACGAAAGTCTCGGGCACGCCATAGACGCCGAAGTCGATCGCTATGCGCCCGGCCCCATCGACGCCGACGCGCGCGAAAGGATTGCCGTCCCCTTCGAGAAAGCGCAGCGCATTCGCCGTCTCGTCCTTGTAGGAAAGACCGTAAAGCGCGACGCCCCTGGCCTTGAGCGCTTCATCGCGCGCGATAGACATCAACACCGGATGCTCCTGCCGGCAAGGCCCGCACCAGCTCGCGAAAACATTGACCAGGCTGACATGGCCTTTACGCAGGTCTTCGGTGGAAAGCCCCGGAACGTCGTTAAGACCGGCGAGCGCCGGCAGATCGAAGGAAGGCGCCGGCTTGCCGATCAGCGCGGAAGGGATGCGCGAGGCGTCGCCGGAAAAGAGACGAATGAGAAACAAGCCCGCGAGCAGCACGAAAAGCGCGAGCGGCAGAAAGCGCAAGGCCGAACGCGGCGCGGAAGCCTCGCTCACGCGCCGTCTCCTTCATCGCGCGCGCCCGCCGCGCCAAAGCGCGCGAGCGCTGAACGCAGGCGGCGATAGTCGAGAATGATGCGCAGCGTCACGACGCCGAGCGTCACGATCGTAACGCCGTAAGCAGCGGCGACATAGGACCAATGATCGTTCACTGCGCCGCCTCCAGACTTTCGTCTCCGGCGCTCTCGCTTGCGCGGACCGCCTGCATGGATAGTCGCGCGAGCCGGCGGCGCAGGATTTCATTGCGGATCGCCATTACATGCAATGTGAGGAAGAGCAGCGTCGCCGCGAGCGCCATGACGAGGAGCGGCCAAAGCATCGAGCCGGAGATCGCCGGCCCGTCGATGCGAAATACAGAGGCTGGCTGGTGCAGCGTATTCCACCAGTCGACGGAATATTTGATGATCGGAATGTCTATCGCGCCGACAAGAGTCATGATCGCCGCGATGCGCGCGCCGCGCGGCGTGTCGTCCATCGTCTGCCGTACGGCGATGAGGCCGAGATAGAGAAGAAAAAGAACGAGCATCGATGTGAGGCGCGCGTCCCACACCCAGAATGTTCCCCACATCGGCTTGCCCCAGAGCGAGCCGGTGACGAGACAGATGAAGGTGAAGGCCGCGCCGAGCGTCGCCGCGGTTTTCTGCGCAGCGTCAGCCAGCGGATGGCGCCACACCAGCACGCCAAGCGACGCGGACGTCATCACGACATAAGCGAAGATCGCGAGCCAGGCGGACGGCACATGGATATACATGATCCGCACCGTCTCGCCCTGCTGATAGTCGGGCGGCGCGGTGAAAGCGCCGTACAGCCCCACGGCGAGCAGGAGCAGCGTTGCACCCGTCAGCCAAGGCAACGCCGCTCCGGCAAAGCGCAGAAAGCGCGTCGGATTTGCGTAAGTAAACAGAAAACTCATCGTCGGCCGGACTCTCCCGCCGACTGCCTAAGCCCCGCCGCCCGCGCCGTCAATTCGCGGCTTTGGCCGGCGGCTTGGTCGCGTCCTTGGCGATATCCTTGGTTTGCTGCGCCTCGGAAAGGATCTGCGCCTTCGGCTTGCCATGCAGCAGTTCGATGGCCGCGGTCAGCTGCTTGTCCTTTTTCTCGTCCGGCGGCACATAGGCCTGCGAGCCGGTCTTTTCGTCTTCGCCGTTTTTGAGATGGCCCTTGAGCGAGGCTTCGCCCTTGGTGTCGTCCTTGCCCTTAAGCTCGTCCGGCACTTCCTGCAGGATGATCATGTCGGGGTCGATGCCCTTGGCCTGGATCGAGCGGCCGGAAGGCGTGTAATAGCGCGCGGTCGTGAGTCGCAGCGCCCCCGCGGAGCCGCCGAGCGGAATGATAGTCTGCACCGAACCCTTGCCGAAGGAACGCGTGCCGATCAGCGTCGCGCGCTTGTGGTCCTGCAAGGCGCCGGCGACGATCTCGGAAGCCGAGGCCGAACCGCCGTTGATCAGCACGACGACCGGCTTGCCCTTGGAGAGATCGCCCTGGCGGGCGTTGTAGCGCTGCGTCTCGTCGGCGTTGCGGCCGCGCGTAGAGACGATCTCGCCCTTGTCGATGAAGGCGTTGACGACCTGGATCGACTGATCGAGCAGCCCGCCGGGATTGTTGCGCAGATCGAGGATATAGCCCTTGAACTTGTCGGCGGGAATTTCCTGCTGCGCTTTCGCCATGGCGTTGCGCAGGCCCTCCGCGGTCTCCTCGTTGAACTGCGAGATGCGGACATAAGCGATGTCGTCGTCCTGCTTGCGCGAGCGCACCGACTTGATGTGGATCTCGGCGCGGACGAGTTTGACCTCGACCTTATCCTTGTTCTTGCCGCGGAAAATCGTGAGCTTCACCGGCGTATTGATCGCGCCGCGCATTTTGTCGACGGCCTGATTGAGCGTCATGCCCTGCACGC
>CAZCJY010000056.1:0-13022 GCA_964498975.1 uncultured Methylocystis sp. | reverse complement strand
AGAATATAGAGCGTGCGGCCGGTCGAGCGGCGCGACAGTTCCTTGGAGAGCTTCACGCGCTGCGCCTCGCCGCCCGACAACGTCGTCGCCTGCTGGCCGACATGGATATAGTCGAGGCCGACGCGTTTAAGAGTCTCCATCTTGTCGCGGATCGACGGCACGGCCTTGAACAGATTCGCCGCCTCCTCCACCGTCATGTCGAGAACGTCGGCGATGGATTTCTCGCGATATTTCACTTCGAGCGTTTCACGATCGTAGCGCTTGCCCTTGCACACGTCGCAAGTAACATAGACGTCCGGCAGGAAGTGCATCTCGATCTTAATGACGCCGTCGCCCTGACAGGCTTCGCAGCGCCCGCCCTTGACGTTGAAGGAGAAGCGTCCCGGCGCATATCCGCGCGCCTTTGCCTCCGGCAATCCGGCGAACCATTCGCGAATGGGCGTGAAGGCGCCGGTATAGGTCGCGGGATTGGAGCGCGGCGTGCGGCCGATCGGCGACTGGTCGATGTCGATGATCTTGTCGATCTGCTCCAGGCCGTCAAGCCTGTCGAAGGGCGCCGGATGCTCATGCGCGCCGGAAAGCCGGCGCGCCAGGGCCTTGTATAGCGTCTCGATGATCAGCGTCGATTTGCCGCCGCCGGAGACGCCGGTGACGCAGGTGAAAAGCCCGAGCGGAACTTCCGCCTTCACGTTCTTGAGATTATTGCCGCGGGCGCCAAAGACCTTCAGCCATCTGCCCGCCGTCGGCTTGCGCAGCTTGTGACGCAGGATCACCTGCTTCTCGCCAGTCAGATATTGGCCGGTGAGCGAAGCAGGATTGTCCATGATTTCCTGCGGCGTTCCCAGCGCGACGATCCTGCCGCCATGGATACCGGCGCCGGGACCGACATCGACGACATAATCGGCGGCGAGAATCGCATCCTCGTCATGCTCGACGACGATGACGCTGTTGCCGAGATTGCGCAGCCGCCGCAACGTATCGAGCAGACGGTCATTGTCGCGCTGATGCAGGCCGATCGATGGTTCGTCGAGCACGTAAAGAACGCCCGTCAGTCCCGAGCCGATTTGCGAGGCGAGACGGATACGCTGGCTCTCGCCGCCCGAAAGCGAGCCGGAATTGCGCGAGAGCGTGAGATAATCGAGACCGACGTCGACAAGAAAGGTCAGCCGGTCGCGTATCTCCTTCAAGATGCGAAAAGCGATTTCATTGCGCTTCTTGTCGAGCTCACCCGGCAGCGCGCGAAACCAATCGAGCGCCGCGCGCACCGAAAGCTCCGAGACTTCGCCGATATGTTTGCCGGCGATCTTCACCGCCAGTGCTTCTGGCTTCAAACGAAAGCCTTCACAGGCGAGGCATGGCGTCGCCGACATATAGCGTCCGATCTCCTCGCGCGCCCATTCGCTGTCCGTCTCTAAATAGCGGCGTTCGAGATTGAAGATCACGCCTTCGAACGGCTTCTTCACGTCATAGGCGCGAAAGCCATCGTCGTAGGAGAAACGAATCTCGTCGTCGCCAGAGCCATAAAGGATGACGTTTCGCGCCTTCTCGGAAAGCGCCTCGAAAGGCGTGTCGAGACGAAATTTATAATGCCTGCCGAGCGCCTCCAGCGTCTGTTGATAATAGGGCGAAGTCGATTTCGCCCAGGGCGCGATCACGCCTTTGCGCAGCGTCAGTTTTGGGTTGGGCGCGACGAGATCGGCGTCGACCTTCTGCTCATGGCCGATGCCGCCGCAAGCGGGGCAGGCGCCGAAGGGATTATTGAAGGAAAAGAGCCGCGGCTCGATTTCCGGAATCGTGAAGCCCGACACCGGGCAGGCGAATTTGGAGGAAAAAAGAATGTGATGCGGCGCGTAATGCGTCGAGACATTGGCCGCCGACTGCGCGGGCGCGAGGAGAAGGCTTTCGCCTTTCGGCGCGTCGGCGAATTCGACCACAGCAAGCCCGCCCGACAATTCCAGCGCCGTTTCGAAACTGTCGGCGAGACGCGCGGAAATATCCTTGCGCACGACGATGCGGTCGACCACGACATCGATGTCGTGCTTCAATTTCTTGTCGAGCGCCGGCGCGTCGACAATCTCGTAATAGGCGCCGTCGATCTTCAAGCGCTGAAAGCCGCGCCGCGTATAATCGGCGATCTCCTTCTTATATTCACCCTTGCGGCCGCGCACGACGGGCGCCAGCAGATAGAGCCGCGAGCCTTCCGGCAAAGCCAGCACACGGTCGACCATTTGCGAAACGGTCTGGCTCTCGATCGGCAGGCCGGTGGCGGGCGAATAGGGAACGCCGACGCGCGCCCAGAGCAGCCGCATGTAATCATGGATTTCCGTCACCGTGCCGACGGTCGAGCGCGGATTCTTCGATGTCGTCTTCTGCTCGATGGAAATCGCCGGAGAGAGCCCGTCGATCTGATCGACATCGGGCTTTTGCATCATCTCCAAAAACTGCCGCGCGTAAGCCGAAAGCGACTCGACATAGCGACGCTGGCCCTCGGCGTAGATCGTATCGAAGGCGAGCGAGGATTTGCCCGAACCGGACAGGCCCGTGAACACGACGAGCTTATCGCGCGGAATCGTCAGATCGACGTTCTTGAGATTATGCTCGCGCGCGCCGCGGATGGTGATGGTCTTGGCGTCGGATGAGAACGCCTTCTCCACCACAGCGGCGGATTTTCTGTTGCTGCTCGCCATGTCGTGAGAACTTGCATGATCGGCGCCGGAACCGGTCGCCCGCCCCTTCCTGCCATGGACCGCGCCGCAAATCCACCGGGCGGGCTGGTTGCCGGATCGGCCGGCTCGGCCTATCAGCGGAGGCATGACAGCGCGGCCTCCTATTCAGGCGAGAAAACCTTTCTACCGCCACCTCTATGTCCAGGTGCTCGCGGCCATTGCGCTTGGCGCGCTGTTCGGCTGGCTTGCGCCGGAGGCCGCCGCGCAGGACTGGGTCAAGGCGCTCGGCGACGGCTTCGTCAAGCTCATCAAAATGGCGATCGCGCCGATCATTTTCTGCACCGTGGTGTCGGGCGTCGCCCATATCGAGGACGCGCGCAAGGTCGGCCGCGTCGGCGTCAAGGCGCTCATCTACTTCGAAATCGTCTCGACTTTCGCCCTGGCGCTCGGCCTCCTGGTCGGCAATCTCCTGCAGCCCGGCACCGGTTTCGCCGGCAAGCCCGACCCATCGGCAATCGCCAAATATACGGCGCTCGCCGAGAAGCGCGGCGGCGTCGATTTTGTGCTCGACCTCATTCCCGACAGCGCGATCGGCGCCTTCGCCAAAGGCGACATTCTGCAAGTCTTGCTGTTCTCGCTGCTCTTCGGCTTTGCGCTCTTGATCCTCGGCGAACGCGGCCGCGCGCTGCGCGTCATCATCGACGACGTCGGCCACGCCATGTTCGGCGTCATCGCCATCGTCATGAAGGCCGCGCCGATCGGGGCCTTCGGCGCCATGGCCTATACGGTGGGGAAATACGGCTCGTCGGCGCTGCTTTCGCTCGCGGGGCTGATCGGCGTTTTCTATCTCACTTCCGCGCTTTTTGTCGTCATTGTGCTCGGCCTCATCGCGCGCGCCGCAGGCTTCAATATTTTCCGCTTCCTCGTCTATCTGCGCGACGAACTCTTCATCGTGCTTGGCACATCTTCGTCGGAGAGCGCCCTGCCCGCGCTGATGGAAAAGCTGCAGCGGCTCGGCTGTTCGAAATCGGTCGTCGGCCTCGTCGTGCCGACGGGCTATTCCTTCAATCTCGACGGCACGAATATTTATATGACGCTGACGACGCTTTTCATCGCGCGCGCGATGGGCGTCGAGCTCGATCTCACGCATCAGGCGACGATCCTTGTCGTCGCGATGCTCACCTCGAAAGGCGCGAGCGGCGTCACCGGCGCGGGCTTCATCACGCTCGCGGCGACGCTGACCGCCGTCGATCCGCAATTGGCGCCGGGCATGTCGCTGGTGCTCGGCGTCGACAAATTCATGAGCGAATGCCGCGCGCTCACCAATTTCATCGGCAATGGCGTCGCCGCCATCGTCGTCGCCGCCTGGGAGGGCGAACTCGACCGCGCACGGCTCACTGCCGGCCTCGCCCGCGACATCGATCCTTCAGATGTGGAAACCGCCGTCACGACGGACTGACGCCGCTTGCGACCTTCGCCGCCGAGTGCTAGAACAAAAAACGAACATCGTGGGCGGTGCGGCGCTTAACGCGCATCATCTGTGGACAAGGCGCGCGGGCGCGGCAGATCGCCCGTCTATGCACTAGAGTGCCTCGCGTTCAGAAAGTGGAGAGCGACATGGCGGGCAGCGTCAATAAGGTGATCCTGATCGGCAACCTCGGCCGCGATCCGGAAGTGCGCACGCTGCCGTCGGGCGACCGCGTCGTATCCTTCTCCGTGGCGACGACCGAGTCCTGGCGCGACAAGAACACCGGCGAGCGCAAGGACCGCACCGAGTGGCACAATGTATCCATCTTCAATGAGAATTTGGGCAAGATCGCCGAGCAATATTGCCGCAAGGGCTCGAAGATTTATCTCGAAGGCCAGTTGCAGACCCGCGAATACACCGACAAGGACGGCAATCAGCGCAAGGCGACGGATGTCGTGCTGCAGCGGTTTCGCGGCGAGCTGACGCTGCTCGACAGCAAGGGCGGCGGCCGCGGCGAAGGCGATTATGAAGGCGGCGGCTATGGCCAGAACGGCGGCTCTTTCGGCCGCTCCTCGCCGATGGAGCGCGGGCCGGGCGAGCGCCGCCCCGCGCCGGCCGGCAAGCTTTCCGACCAGCTCGACGACGACATTCCGTTCTGATTGGGCCGATCGCGGCTTGATCGCCGATTGTGCACTGCAGTAAAAGCGGCCTCGATGTGGATTCGACAGGGGTCAACTTCAGTGCATCCATGACCGAGCAAGCCCTCCCTCCCTCGACCCTTCGGCCGAGTTTCCGCGACAGCTTCACGCCGAAATTCATTTCGGCGATGCGCGAAGGCTATGCCTTTGGGCATCTGCGCGCTGACGCCATCGCCGGCCTGACGGTCGCGATCGTCGCCCTGCCCTTGTCGATGGCGATCGCCATCGCCTCGGGGGCCAAGCCGGAAAACGGCCTCTATGCGGCGGTCGTCGGCGGGATTCTCATTTCGGCCCTCGGGGGCAGTCGCTTCCAGGTGGGCGGGCCAGCGGGCGCTTTCATCGTCCTCGTCGCAAAGACCATCGAGACCCATGGCTATCAAGGATTCTTGGCGGCCACGATCATGGCCGGATTAATTCTGCTGATCATCGGCTATGCGAAGCTCGGCGGCTACATCAAATACATTCCCTATTCGGTGACGGTCGGGTTCACAGCGGGGGTGGCGGCCATTATCTTCGCCAGTCAGATCAAGGATCTATTCGGACTGCGCGTCGAGCGCGAACCGGCCGCCTTTCTCGCCAAACTCGAAACGTTCAGCACGGCGATCGGCACAGCCTCTCCCGCCGCCTTTGGCCTCGCCGCCGGCTCGCTGGCGATGATCCTCCTCCTGCACATTTGGAAGCCGCGCTTCCCCGGCTTCCTGGCCGCCATCGCTCTCGCGGGCGGGCTCGTCTGGGCGTTCGACCTGCCCGTCGAAACAATCGGTTCGCGCTTTGGCGGCGTGCCGCGCACGCTGCCGCTGCCCGCCTTGCCGCAGATCGCGCCATCGGAACTCGTCGCCCTTATGCCGGCCGCCTTCGCCATAGCCCTGCTCAGCGGCATAGAATCGCTCCTTTCGGCGGTCGTCGCCGATGGCATGACGGGCCGGCTCCATCGCTCCAACTGCGAACTTGCGGCGCAAGGCTACGCTAATATCGGCTCGGCGCTGTTTGGCGGATTGTGTTGCAGCGGCGCGATTGCCCGCACGGCGACCAATATTCGCGCCGGCGCGCATAGCCCTGTCGCCGGAATTCTCCACGGCGTCTTTCTGTTGCTCTTCATGGCGATCGCCGCGCCGCTTGCCTCCAATATTCCGCTCGCGACGCTCGCCGCGGTTTTGACCATCGTCGCGTGGAATATGATCGAGCGCGAACAGATCGCGGCGATGTTCAAGCATGATCGCGGCGAATTCCTCGTGGCGGCGACAACCATGCTGCTGACGGTGTTCGAGGACATCACGGTGGGGATCGCCGTCGGCGTCACGCTTGGCTCATTGCTGTTCATGCATCGAATGGCCGAAATCGTCGAAGTCGAGACGAGCGAGCCTATTGCCGTGCGCGAACCGGAAACGGACGAAGAAGGCGATTGTTACGTTCCGCAGCAAGACAATGTCGTCGCCTTTCGGATCAACGGCCCGTTCTTTTTTGGCGTCGCCGCGTCTGTTTCAGCCGTGCTCGATTCAATCGGACCTAGGCCGGACGCCTTTATCCTCGATCTGACGGCCGTCCCACTTGCCGACGCCGCCGCCGCGCATGCGCTGCTCAGTTTCGCCCAAAAGCTGCAACGCCGCACAACGGCCCTCTATGTCGTCGGCGCGAATGCGCGGGTTCGACGCACGCTGGAAGCAAATGGCGTGGATGAGAACCTCGTTCATTACGCCCCGGACGAACTCTCCGCCCGCATCGCGATCAATAAATAGCGTGGGGGGTCATGCGAGCGATTGGCGCGACATGTGGAATGGCCTCTCTCTAGCGCAGGCGGGCGTTGGGAAAGAGCGGAAGCGCGGGCGCCCATGGCAAGCCGGCTCGCGCCTGCCGGCAAACTCTCCGATCAGCTCGACGACGACATCCCGTTCTGACAAATGTCAAGACCGCCTTGATCGCTCCCGCCGACGGTGGCGGGTTGACTTGGATTTCGGCTATGCGCCAATCGCGGACTTCGCGGGCTGGATCGCCAAGACGCTCGCAATGCCCGACGCCGAAGTTCACCATCCAAAGCGGGGGCAAACTGTGCTAAGCATCCAGGTCGGGGTTAGGGCTAAGGGTCTGTCGTCCCGATGGGAGTAACCAAATGCGTTACGTTCTTGCCGCGATCTTCGTTTGCGCCGCCGGCATACCCGCGGCGTCCGCTCTGCCAACGGTCAGTCCCAATTCGGTTTCGGCGTCAAAGGCGGACCCTATTGTGCAAGTCGCAAGGCGCAATCGACCGCACGCGCATCGTCAGAGTCGCAGTGGCAGTGGCAGTGGAAGCGGCATCCATCCTTTGGTTGGAAGCGGCGACTACTAGATCGGAAGAGAAGCAATAGGGCTTCGATTGTTGCGCCGGCCCCCATCTGTCGGGAAGGCGGCGACGGTTCTTTCTCCCGGTCGCCACCGACCGCAGCGGCGCGGACGACCGCTTCGAGCCGTTAATTGGGGTTCCGACCAACGTCGGCGAAGCGCCGTTTTAGGTCAAAAACAGAAGCTCAAACTTACCCACTGTCCCGCCGGGGACGGCCTTGCCTTGCCTTGCCCTTTGCTATAGCACGGCGTGACGCGAACGCGGCGGCCGCGCCGCCTCTAGTTTCTTGAATTGACGCATTTTCTAAGCCGAACCGGCATCCACTTCGGCGGAAAATGCTCTAGAGCGCGCTGCGAAAAAGTGGAATCCGGTTTTTCGCGTAAAGCGCGCTCAAAATTTTTGGAATCGATCACGTTATCTGCATTTGGGCGATTCCGCCCAAATGCAGCGTGATCTAGAGCGAGCCCGAGAACAGCGTCATGAGCCAAAAGCCCATCAATTACTTGCATTTATCAACGTTGGTCGCTGTCGCGATCCTGGTCGGCACGGAGCTTGTCGGCGCCTCCTGGGCGGCCGGCTGGGCGCTGGGTGGCCTGTTCCAGCTCGATCCCCTTGTTAGCCGCGCCCTAGAAGTCATCTTCTCCCTCGCGGGCCTCATCGGACTCTATTTCTTCATGCGGACCGCGATCCGCAATGAGCCGATCCGCGGCTGAACCCGGTCTCGCCTTCACATGACTCGCGCTCCACGACAGGCTCGCGGCGGTCGCCGTGGCGTCAAGCGCGCCCCTTCGTCCAAACTTCGTAACAAGGATGCCGAGATGAGCGAGAAGCACGACCGTCGCGCCTTTCTCAAAGCGGCGGCCGCGACGAGCGCATTGGGCGCCGTCGGCGCGCGCCGCAGCGAAGCGGCGACGAGCGTCTCCAATCTCAAACTTGGCGAGGCGCAACCATTTTCCTTTGACGCGCTGAAACAGGAAGCGCAGCGCCTGATCAAGGAGCCCTATCGCAAGCCCAATATTCCCGCCCCCGAGATCACCTCGCAGATCGATTACGAGAAGTGGGGCCAGATCACCTACAACACCGACCACGCGCTCTTCGCCGACACGAAAGAGCGATTCCCGGTCGAGTTCTTCCATCTCGGCATGTTCTTCAAAAAGGCCGTGCGCATCCATGTCGTCGAAAACGGCGAGGCGCGCGAGATTCTATACGATCCGAGCTATTTCCACATGCCGGAGGACTCCATCGCGCGCAAATTGCCGCCGGGCGCGGGCTTCGCGGGCTTTCGCATTCAAGAAGCGAAGGACGGCGCGCTCGATTGGAAGAGGAACGACTGGGTGGCTTTCCTCGGCGCCTCATATTTTCGCGCCATTGGCGAGCTGCGGCAATATGGCATGTCGGCGCGCGGCGTCGCGCTCGACACCTGGCAGACAGGCTCCAATGAGGAATTTCCCGACTTCACCCAGATTTATGTCGGGCCGGAAACGGCCGATGGCGTCGTGCTGCACGCGCTGCTCGAAGGTCCCTCCATTGTCGGCGCCTATCGCTTCCTGATGACGCGCGGCAAGGGCGTCGTCATGGACATCGACTGCGCGCTGTTCCTGCGCGGCAAATTCACCCGTTTCGGCATCGCCCCGCTCACCTCCATGTATTGGTTCTCGGAAACGGCGAAGCCCACCGGCGTAGACTGGCGTCCCGAGGTGCATGATTCCGACGGCCTCAGCATGTGGACCGGCGCCGGCGAGCGGCTGTGGCGGCCACTGAACAATCCAAGCCGCGTAATGGCCTCGGCCTTTGGAGACACAAATCCCAAGGGCTTCGGCCTGATGCAGCGCGACCGCAGTTACGACCATTATCTCGACAATGTGTATTACGACCGCCGTCCGAGCGTTTGGATCGAACCCAAGGGCGATTGGGGCAAGGGCGCGATCCATCTCATCGAGATTCCGACGGATGATGAAATCCACGATAATGTCGTCGCCATGTGGGTTCCGGAAAAGCCGGCCGTCCCCGGCGCCGCCTTCGATTTCTCCTATCGGCTGTATTGGCTCGCCGACGAACCCTTTCCAACGAAGCTCGCGCGCTGCGTGGCGACAAGACTCGGCAATGGCGGCCAGCCCGGCAGGCCGCGCCCCAAAGGCGTGCGCAAATTCATGGTGGAGTTTCTCGGCGAGCCGCTCGCCAAGCTCCCTTTTGGCGTCAAGCCCGAACCCGTGCTGTGGGCGTCGCGGGGAACCTTCTCCTACGTGTTCACCGAGGCGGTCTTCGACAATGTGCCGGGCCATTGGCGCGCGCAATTCGATCTGACCGTCGAGGGAGCCGACCCCGTGGAAATGCGCCTTTTCCTCAAGAATGGGGACGAGATTCTCTCGGAAAACTGGCTCTTTCAGTATCACCCGTTCTAAGGCGCGATTGACACTTTTACCCTCTTCGGGCCAAGAGTTTTTAGGGCCGGGAATTTTTGGGGCCAAGAGTTTTTGGGACCAGGAGTTCTGGGATATGGAAGCTGGGGCTATTAAAAGCGGTAAGCTGTTTGTTCGCAATCGCGCCGGGATATTGGACAATGACGAAAAGAATCACGAAATGTCGCGTTAGCGGCTCCACAAATCTCATTTCGGTGCTGTCGCTCGGCGATCAGGCGCTGACCGGCGTTTTTCCAAGTTCGCGCGAGACGCCCGTGACCGTCGGTCCCCTGGAACTCGTATGGTGCCCGGAGTCCGGACTGCTGCAACTCGCCCACAGCTATGAAGCGAGCGAGATGTATGGCGAGAACTATGGTTATCGCTCCGGCCTCAATCAGTCCATGGTGCGCCATCTCACCCAAAAGATCGCGCATCTGGAGCGCTTCGCGGACCTCAAGCCCGGCGACGCCGTTCTCGACATCGGCTCGAACGACGCCACTTCGCTTAGGGCCTATACAACGTCCGGCCTGACGCGCATCGGCATCGACCCGACCGGCGCGAAATTCCGTCAATATTACCCTGACGACATCAGGCTCGCGCCCGACTTCTTCTCCTCGCAAGCGTTTGAAAAGCTCTCGCCGAAGCGCGCCAAAATCGTCACCTCGATCGCGATGTTCTATGATCTCGAGGATCCGGTCTGGTTTGCGCGGGAAGTCGCCAAGGCGCTTGCGCCCGACGGCGTCTGGCATTTCGAGCAGAGCTACATGCCCTCGATGCTGCGGCTCACGTCCTATGACACGATCTGCCACGAGCATATCGAATATTATTCGCTCGGCGTCATCCAGAAGATTCTCGGCGCCGCCGATTTGCAAATCCTCGACGTGCAGATGAACGCCGTCAACGGCGGCAGTTTCGCCATCACCGCGGGTCACAAGAATACGCAGCGCAAGCGCAATCTCGCCGTCATCGACTGGCTGCTCGCGCAAGAGGAGCGCATGGGGCTGCATACGCCCCGTCCCTATCGCGAATTCGAGGACCGCGTCTTCCGGCATCGCGAGGATTTGCGCCGCCTGCTGCGCGCGCTCAAGGACGACAATAAGCGCATTCTCGGCTACGGCGCCTCGACCAAGGGCAATGTCGTTTTGCAATTCTGCGACATCGGCCCCGATCTCATCGACGCGATCGCCGAGGTCAATCCCGACAAATTCGGTTGCTTCACGCCGGGCACGCATATTCCGATCGTTTCGGAAGCCGACGCCCGCGCTATGAACCCCGACTACTTCCTCGTGCTGCCGTGGCATTTCAAGGACGGCATTCTGGCGCGCGAGCAGGAATATCTTGCAGGCGGCGGCAAGATGATTTTTCCGTTCCCGGAGATCGAGATCGTGTAACGTATCCGTTGAGTCTTGTTAAACTTGCGACAAAGGCTTAATGGCGATTCGCTCCAAAGTCGCTAATGGGATAACGACCGAGCACATACGGCAGATCGTCGGCCGGACAATGACGATTTGCAGATAAATGGATGGTAAAGCGCTTCGCTCTATTAATTTATGCGCATCATCGCGTTTCTGACACAATATTTGTGGAAGGATTTAATAATCTGCAGCGTCGTTCGACGCGAATTTGGTCCGTGCGGCTTCGGTACTAACAGCTGAACTGCTACCCTGTAAAAATGTCGAATAAGATGCGCGATGGAAGAAATGATTTTCGCAGGCGAGTTGGGCATTCCGGTTTCCGAGCAGTCACATCTGAGGCCCAAGCCGATGTTCGAGACCGGCGGAGCTATGGCCGAAAGTTGGTGACGACCTGAATTGGGGAAGCAGGCATATCATGGGGGTGTTCGAGCCTCCACTTCTCGATTGAAGGAGCGATATGCCGCGTCCAACGATAACGTCGTCAATCTGTTCAGTCAGGGACATTGATTGACCAGCTGACCGATTTGCTGCGCAATAGGGCGCGCATCTTCTTGATCCAGGCGCTGGAGGCAAAAGTGTCTGAGTTTTTGGCTGGGATCGCCGATCTCAAAACACAGGATGGCCGTCGGCGCGTCGTGCGTCACGGCCATCTGCCCGAGCGCGAGATCATGACCGGCATTGCCCCCGTCGCCGTTCGCCAGCCGCGTGTGCGCAGCCATGCGGCGGGCGCCGATGATCCTGCGCGCATCCGCTTCGCGCCGACGAACCTGCCGCCTTATGCCCGGTGCTCGAAGAGTCTCGATATGCTGATTCGGATCCTCTATTTGAACGGCGTGTCGACCGGTGATTTCGCAGAGGCGCCGGCGGCCTTGCTCAGCAGGGACGCTCCTGGGCCATCGGCCTCGACCATTGCGCGCTGGAGCGGCCGCCCCAGCCTGCACGCCGGACGGTCGGCGCGGTGATCGACCCGGCGTTCTGGGCCGAGCGGCGCGTGCTGCTGACTGGTCACACAGGCTTCAAGGGCGCGTGGCTAGCGCTCTGGCTACAGCGCATGGGCGCGGACGTGTACGGTTTCGCACTCCCCCCAGAAGGCGATCCGGCGCTGTTCGATCTCGCCCGGATCGACGAAGGGCTTAAAGGCGGATTCGGCGATCTTCGCGATCGGGCCGCCGTAGCCGCGGTGGTACGGGAGGCCAGGCCGCAGATCGTGCTGCATCTGGCCGCACGCGCGCTGGTGCGTCGGTCGATCGCGGACCCGATCGACGCCCTCGAAACGAACTTGATGGGTACGGCGCATCTTCTGGAGGCGCTGCGCGAGTGCTGCGACGTCTCGACGATCGTCGTCGTGACGTCGGACAAGGTCTATTCCAACGACGAGAGCGGGACTGCATTTGACGAAAAGACGCCGCTCGGCGGCAAGGACCCCTATTCCGCCTCCAAGGCTGCAGCGGAAATGGTGGTTCGCGCTTGGCGCGAGACCTATCTCAGGCGCGCGGGCGTCCGGCTCGCGACGGCCCGCGGCGGCAATGTGATTGGCGGTGGTGATTATTCTGCGGACCGGATCGTCCCGGACATCATTCGCGCGGTGACGAAGGGCGAGAAGCCCGTCCTGCGCATGCCGGACGCGACGCGGCCCTGGCAGCATGCGCTCGATTGCCTTGCGGGCTATCTCTTGTTCGCACAGGCCCTGGAGCGCGACGAAAAGCTGCCGGACGCCCTCAATTTTGGGCCTGAGCCGACGCATCCGATCACGGTCGGCGAATTGACGAAGGCGATGCTCGACGCGCTCGGTGTGCCGTCCGAATTCGTCCACGAACCCATCGCAGGCTCGGTAGAAATGCGGACGCTTGCAGTGAACGCCGATCTAGCGCGAGAAAAGCTCGGGTGGCGCGACGCGCTGCCCGGGCGCGCGGCGATCGAATGGACGGCCGAATGGCACCGGCGCGTCCGCACGGGCGAAGACGCGCGCGCCGTGACGCTGGCGCAGATCGACCGATACGCAAACTTAGTCCAGAGGCTGTAATGCACGATCAAAAATGCCGATTCTGCGGCGCGCCGC
>CAZCJY010000055.1:8791-13256 GCA_964498975.1 uncultured Methylocystis sp. | reverse complement strand
GGGCACTTTCCATGCCATCAGCGCGAAAATTCTGCGCCGCCACGCCGAGCTTGTGGGGCTCAAGCCCAATTTCACCATTCTCGATGTCGACGATCAAATCCGACTCATGAAGCAGGTGTTGCAGGCGGAGAATGTCGACGACAAGCGCTGGCCGGCGCGCGCGCTCGCCATTCGCATCGACGGCTGGAAGAACCGCGGATTGACGCCGCGCCAAGTCCCAGCCGGAGAAGCGGAGAGCTTCGCAAACGGCAAGGGCGCGGCGCTTTACGCGCTCTATCAGGAGCGGCTGAAAGTCCTGAACGCCGTCGATTTCGGCGATCTGCTGATGGAGAGCCTGCGGCTCTTTCGCGACAATCCGGACGTGCTCGCCGACTATCAGCGGCGCTTCAAATATATTCTCGTCGATGAATATCAGGACACCAACGTCGCGCAATATTTGTGGCTTCGGCTGATCTCTCAAGGGCGCGCGCCAGGAAGACAAAATCTCTGCTGCGTCGGCGACGACGACCAGAGCGTCTATGGCTGGCGCGGCGCCGAGGTGGAAAACATTCTGCGTTTCGAGCAGGATTTTCCCGGCGCGAAGATCGTGCGCCTCGAGCGCAATTACCGCTCGACCGGGCATATTCTCGCCGCCGCCTCGCATCTCATTTCGCATAATGAAGGTCGGCTCGGCAAAACCCTTTTCACTGACAGCGACGATGGCGAAAAGCCGACGCTTACCGGCGTGTGGGACAGTCAGGAAGAGGCGCGCGCCATCGGCGAAGACATCGAGCAATTGAGCCGCAAGGGCCATTCGCTCGATGAGATCGCCATTCTCGTGCGCGCATCGTTCCAGATGCGCGAATTCGAGGAGCGCTTCGTCGAGATCGGCCTGCCCTATCGCGTCATTGGCGGGCCGCGCTTTTACGAGCGGCTCGAAATCCGCGACGCGCTCGCCTATCTGCGCTGCGTCGCGCAGCCCGCCGACGATCTCGCCTTCGAACGCATCGTCAATACGCCGAAACGCGGTCTGGGCGACGCGACGCTGCAACTGCTGCATGAATACGCGAGGCGCGAGCGTGTTCCGCTGATGCAGGCCGCGCGCTTTCTGACTGAGAGCGAGGAGCTTAGACCTAAGCCCCGCGGCGCGCTGCGGAGCCTGATCGCCGATTTCGATCGCTGGCGCACGCTGATCGACGCCAAGCCCCAGCATGAGCTTGCGGAGCAAGTGCTCGATGAATCCGGCTATACGGAAATGTGGCGCGCCGATAAGACGCCGGAGGCGGCCGGCCGGCTCGACAATTTGAAGGAACTCGTGCGCGCGATGGAGGCCTTTCCGGATCTCGCCTCCTTCCTCGAACATGTGTCGCTCGTCATGGAGGCCGATAGCGCCACGGACCAGCAACGCGTGTCGATCATGACGCTGCATGGCGCGAAAGGCCTCGAATTCGAAACCGTCTATCTGCCGGGTTGGGAGGAAGGGCTTTTCCCTAGCCAGCGCACGCTCGACGAGCAGGGGCGCGCGGGGCTGGAGGAAGAGCGCCGCCTCGCCTATGTGGGCCTGACCCGCGCAAAGCGCCGCGCGAAAATATTCTTCGCCAGCAATCGCCGCATTCATGGGTTGTGGCAGCCGACCGTGCCGTCGCGCTTCATCGATAATCTGCCGCAAAGCGACGTCGAAGTGGTCGAGGCGGCCGGCGCCTCGCAATATGGCGCCTATGGCGTGTCGCGCTTCGCCAATCTCGACGTTTACGGCTCGGATTACTCGACGCCGGGCTGGAAACGCGCCAAGGCGGGCGCCGATTCCGCGCGCGGCGAGACCACCCGCGGCGGTCCGACGCGCGCGAGACAGCCTATGACGATCGAAGGCGAGGTGATCGCGCGCTCGTCGGGCGGCGCGCGTTACGGCGCTGGCGCGCGGGTGTTTCACCTGAAATTCGGCCCGGGCACGGTAGCGGCTGTCGACGGCAACAAGCTCACGGTCGATTTCGACAAGGCCGGCCGCAAGATGGTGCTGGAGAGTTTTGTGCAAGCTGGGTGAGCATACTACGCTTGTCGTAGCACGATAAGCGTAGTAGCATGAACCATGATCAAGTCTTGGGCGAATAGCGCTACGCGGCGATTCGCCGAGGACGGGAAGAGCAAATTCTCCGGTCTGGACGAAGAGCTGGCCATGGACTTGTTGGCGGCGCTCGATGCAGCCGAGCGGCTAAGCGACCTCAGTCCGTTGAAATCGGTTGGCTTGCATAAGCTGAGCGGGGACCGCTCGGGGCAATGGGCGATCAAAGCCAATGGCCCATGGCGAATATGTTTCAAATTCGAGGACGGACACGCACATGACGTCGAAATCGTCGACTACCACTGAGCCGCGCGGCGCCATGCGCGCCGTCCATCCCGGCCGAATTCTCAAACGCGAACTCGCGGCGCGCGATATGTCGGCGAATCGTCTCGCGCTCGCGTTGCGCCTTAGCTCCGGTCGGATCGTCGAAATATTGAACGGCAAGCGCGGCGTCTCGCCCGAGACGGCGCTGCGGCTCGGCCGCTATTTTGGCAATGGCGCGCGTTTCTGGCTCAATCTCCAGACCGCATATGAGCTTGCGATCGCAGAAGCGGAAATCGGCGCGCGCGTTATTGCGGAAGTGCAGCCGGGCGCTGCTTGAAGATGCATGACAAGAGCCCTGTGACAGCAATTAGCTCACCGTCGATTTCGACAAGGCCGGCCGCAAGATGGTGCTGGAGAGTTTCGTGCAGGCGGGGTAATCAGCCTTCAGAGCGTAATTCGTTTGCTATACCCTCAATATCGCTTTGTTTCTTCGCTTCCGCCAATCGGCCCCTGCTCTGTTCGCCATTGTTGCCATGCAGTCACAGTTCCATTTTTTCGCCACAAAGCGCCGCCGCGCCGCCCAAGGCGGATTCACAACCTCCGCCGCCCGAGATACATTCGCAGAGCACTGGCGGATTGCCGCGCGGCGGCGTTGCGCCCATATCTTCTCCATTAGGCCGCAGACCCTCGCCGCGACGAGGCCTCGCGGGAGGATAGTAGACGATGGGAGCCGGCCGGACCCTGCGACGATACCGCGTCTTCCTAGCGGCGACGGCGGCTGCGCTGTTCGCCCCGCCTGCGCTCGCGGCGCAATATCCGCCCCGCCGCGCCGAGCTTTTCGCGCCGCCGGCCATCGTCGCTCTGACGGGGCTGGAGCGCGCGCCCACGCGCGCGCCAGTCGATCCGGCGTTCAGCTTTGCCGAAACCGCGCCCGCCGCCGCCCTGCTGGACGCGGCGCCGCGCGCCCAGCCCCGGGAGCCCGACGCGCTCGACCTCGCCTGGAGCCTGATGGCCCCGGAGAACCGCGACCTGGCGCTGGCGCTCGACTCATGGGCGAAGGAGCCGGGGCTGTCGCCCGAGCGGCGCCGCATCCGCGCCGCCCTGGCCACCGCTTACGCTGCTCGAGGGCTTGCGCCTTTCTGGATCGAGGCCGGCCAATGGCGCGCCTCGGTCACGCCGGCGCTCGCGCGCCTCGCCCAGGCAGGCGACGATGGGCTCGATCTTCGCGCCTATGTCGCGCCTGCCGCCGACAGGGCGGCGCCGACGGCGGAGGACGATCTGGCGCTGTCGGAATCGGTCGCCGCATACGCGCTGCAGGCGCGCGGCGGGCGCATCGAACCCGAGCGCATCTCGCGCCTCATCGGCTCGCAGACGACCCTGCCCGATCCCGCGCAAGCGGTAGCGAACGTCGCCGGCGCGGGCGAGCGTGCGGGCGAGGCGCTGCAAGCCTATAACCCGACGCATTACGGCTATCAGCAGCTGCGGGACAAGCTCATCGAGCTTCGGGCGCAGCGCGCCGCCGCGCCTGCTTCGGACGAGACCTTCGCCGCGGCCGTCGACGGCGCCGCGCAGAGCGACGCGTTGCCGCCGGAAAGCAAGTCCAAACGCCGCCGCGCAACCGCGCTCGCCAAGGCGGCGACCTCACGGACTGAAGGCGAGATCATCGCCAATATGGAGCGCTGGCGCTGGCTGCCGCGCGATCTCGGCGAGGAGCGCGTCGAGGTCAACATCCCCGATTTCGAGCTGGCGCTGGTGCGTAATGGCGAAGTCGCGCATCGCACGCGCGTCATCGTCGGCAAGGAGGAGACGCCGACGCCGATCTTCTCCAACGCGTTGCAGTTCATCATCGTCAATCCCTATTGGAACGTGCCGCCGTCGATCCTGAATAAGGAGATGCTGCCGAAAGCCGGCGGCGACGTGTCGGCGATCGTGGCGCGCGGCTTCAATGTCTCCTACCGCGGCGGCAAGCTCGTGGTGCGCCAGCCGCCGGGCGAAGGCAATGCGCTCGGCCGCATCAAATTCATGTTCCCCAACGACTTCGCCGTCTATTTGCACGACACGCCGTCGCGCAACCTGTTCGCGGCGTCGCATCGCGCCTTCAGCCACGGCTGCATGCGCGTCGAGGAGCCGTTCTCGCTCGCCGAAGCGGTGCTCGGACCCGGC
>CAZCJY010000055.1:0-8781 GCA_964498975.1 uncultured Methylocystis sp. | reverse complement strand
TTTGTCGAAGCCGCTGCCGATCCACATCGAATATTTCACGGCCTATGTCGACGAAGCCGGCCGCCTCGTGCAGCGTCCCGATCTTTACGGCTATTCTGGCCGCGTCCGGCGGGCGCTGGGCTTGGACGGCTGACGCCTAATTAAGACGCGCTGAAAACAGAGCCGCGCAGCCTATAGTCTCGATCGACACTTCGTTGAAACGCTTCTCCAATTCGCGCGTCAGCGTCGCTAAATCATCCTGCGTATTGCAGAAAACGCCCTTGGAATTATAGAAGGCCATGAGGCGCCGCGCTGCCCAGCCCCGCTCGACGCCTCCCTGCAGGAGCGTTGAACCGAAAAGCGCTGCGCCCGGCTTCATCAGTGGAATGAGAAAATCCAAGGCGCGCGCCTTCGTCGCCATGTCGCCGGGGAGGCAGTGCAGCAGATAATTGACGCCGACCGAGTCGAATTTCTGGGCGTCGAAGTCAATCTCCCCAAGAACATTGCGCAGATAGACGTCCGGCCGGTAACGCGCAATCCGACGCGACGCGAATTGCAGCGCGTTATGATTCAGATCCATTAAGGCGACGCGCGGCGCGGGCGTCGGAAAGCGGCAACGATCGAGGAAATAGCCGGTGCCGACTCCGACATCGAGATGATTGCCGCGAACATGTTGGTCGTAATGCGCCAGTAGTCGTTCCGTTGGACATTTCCAAATCCAGCGGTTGGACAGGCCGAGCACGAGCAAATCGTAAATGGCGAGCGTTTTCGGCGTATAAATCGCCTGCCCGGCGTCGATTTGTTCCGGCGTAATGGGCTCCAAGCTCGCTCCTCCCGTAAAAAACAATCGCCGGCGCAAGGGGTGACAAATCGCCCCGCCGCATGGAAAAGCTTATCTGACAAGACATCGAGATCGCAAAGCTGCAATGGCTCCCCCGCCCCTTCTCGCCCTGCAAGGCGTTACGCTCACTCTCGGCGGAAAGCCGCTGCTCGACGGCGCCGATCTTTCAGTCGCGCCAGGGGCGCGGCTTTGCGTCGTCGGCCGCAACGGCTCCGGCAAATCGACGCTTCTCAAAATCGCCGCGGGCGAGATCGAGGCGGATGGCGGAACCCGCTTTCTGCAACCCGGCGCGTCCTTGCGCTATCTGCCGCAGGAGCCGGATTTTTCCGGCTTCGCGACGACTCTTGCCTATGTCGAAGCCGGACTCGGCCCGCTCGATGATCCCCACATCGCCAAAACCGCGCTCAATGACTTGGGACTGAGCGGCGAGGAAGAGCCAACAAAAATCTCTGGCGGCGAAGCGCGCCGCGCCGCGCTCGCGCGCGTTCTCGCGCCCGAACCCGACATTCTGCTTCTCGATGAGCCGACGAACCATCTTGATCTGCCGACGATTCTCTGGCTTGAAGAAAAGCTCGCCGCGCTTCGCTCGGCGCTCGTCCTCATCAGCCACGACCGCCGCTTCCTGCAGGACCTGACCCGCGAAACCTTGTGGATCGATCGTGGCCGCACACGCCATCTCGCGCGCGGGTTCAAGGAGTTCGAAGCCTGGCGCGACCGCGAACTCGAAGAAGAAGAAAAGCAGCAGCATAAATTAGACCGCAAGATCGTCGCCGAGGAACATTGGCTGCGCCATGGCGTCTCGGGCCGGCGCAAGCGCAATATGAAGCGTCTCGCAGGCTTGCATCATATGCGCGCCGAGCGACGCAACCGCGTCATGCCGATCGGCGACGTGAATCTCGAAGCAAGCGAAGCGCAGCTTTCCGGCAAACTCGTCATCGAAGCGATCAAGATCGGCAAGTCCTTCGGCGCGCGCGCCATCGTCAAAAATTTCACGACGCGCATCTTGCGCGGCGACCGGGTAGGAATCGTCGGCGCAAACGGCGCCGGCAAGACGACGCTGGTCAATCTCTTGACCGGCGCACTCGCGCCCGATTGCGGCACGATACGCCGCGGCGCCAATATCGAAATGGCGACGCTGGAGCAGAGCCGCGCGAGCCTCCATCCCGAAACAACGCTTCAGGACGCGCTGACGGGCGGCGGCTCCGACATGGTCGAGATCAACGGCGAGCGGCGGCATGTCGTCGGCTATATGAAAGACTTCCTGTTCAGGCCCGAGCAGGCGCGAACGCCGATCGGCAAGCTTTCGGGCGGCGAACGCGGCCGTCTGCTGCTCGCGCGCGCCCTGGCGAAACCGTCGAATCTGCTCGTTCTCGACGAGCCGACCAATGATCTCGATCTTGAAACGCTCGACCTGCTCGAAGAAATGCTCGCGGCTTATCCCGGCACGCTGATCGTCGTCAGCCATGACCGCGATTTTCTCGACCGCGTTGCGACAAGCGTGCTGATGAGCGAAGGCGACGGCCGCTGGATCGAATATGCCGGCGGCTATAGCGACATGATCGCCCAGCGCGGCAAGGGCGTCGAGGCGCGCGCCAGCGCCACGCCCTTGCGCGAGGCGAAGGAGAAAGCGCCCAAAGAAAAATTCTCCGGCGAAAAGGCGACGCCGAAAGCGAAGCTTTCCTTCAAGGAGCAGCATGCGCTGGCGACGCTGCCGGCGAAGATGGAGGAGCTGCGCGCCAAACGCGCGAAGCTGCAAGCGCTGCTCGACGACGCCGATCTTTATGCGCGCGATCCGGCGAAATTCGCCAAAGCGAGCGAAGGATTCGCGGCCGTCGAGACCGAGTTGGCCAAGGCGGAAGATGAATGGCTCGCATTGGAAATAAAACGCGAAGAGGGGCAGCTGACATAGCTGCGCCGCCTTCCAAGCGACCGCCACACAATGTGGAAGCCTTCCAGTCGGCTAATGTTGATCAGCCATGGTCGCCTAAGCTAGATGTCGCAAACAGCTTCCAAGCGAAGCGCCATAGCCAGCCAGATGCGTTCGCGCTCGAGCCAGCCCACATATTCCCGGGAGGATATCGATCGTGATCCGCAAATACTCAATCTTTGGAACGGAATTGACGTCGACGGCTCTGGCGGCCGCGATCCTCATAGGAGGGTCGAGCGCCTCAATCGCCGGCGACACGGTCGAAATCAAGATGCTCAATAAAGGCGCCGACCGCTATATGGTGTTCGAGCCCGAGATCGTGCGCATCAAACCAGGCGACTCAATCAAGTTTGTCGCCGCCGACAAGGGGCATAATGCGGTCTCAATAAAGGAATTAACCCCTGCCGACGCCCAGCCTTTCCGCGGGAAGATCAACGAAGAAGTGACGGTCGCGCTATCCACGCCCGGCATATACGGATTTCGTTGCGATCCACATTACACGCTTGGCATGGTCGGCGTCGTCGTCGTCGGAGAGCCGACGAATCTCGAAGCCGCAAAGGCTGTGAAGCTTCCGGGCAAGGCGGGCGAGGTCATGACAAGACTTCTGGGGAGTCTTTGATCGCGGCGTTGAAGCAAGCGCGGCATCCTGTTCGCCCTTGTCTCGATGCGTGCTCGTAGATTCAGCGCCTTGCGGCCGCTTGGCGATGAAGCGAATGCGATCCGCCAAGGGCGACTCGCCAGAGCAAGGACGCCGAGAGGAGCGGGCCTATCGCAAGACCAAGCAGCGCATAAGTAAAATCGCCGTTTGCGCCTTTCATCCAGCCGACGAAATAGGGCCCGACAAAGCCTGCGAGATTGCCGATGGAATTGATAAGCGCGATTCCAACGACGACATCGGCGCCCGTTAGCGTGAGAGTCGCGAGGCTCCAGAACGTCGGCATGGCGGCGAGCGTGCCCACACAGGCGATGGAAAGCGCCGCCATGGCGAGAACCGGCGTTTGGGCACAGGCCGACGCCGCGAGACCCAAGCTTGCGAGAAGCGCACCGGCGATCGTATGCGCGGCGCGCTCATTCAGCGCGTCCGACACTCGACTCCAAACCGCCATCGCCAATGCGCCGAAGACAAACGGCACAGCCGTAAGAAATCCCGTCGCTACGACGCCATAGCCGAAGCTGGAGACAATCTGCGGCAGCCAGAAGCCGACGCCATAGAGCGAAACGACGACGCCGAAGTAAACGAGTCCGAGCGACAGCACGCGCGAACTGCGCAGCGCCCGCCAATGATTCTCGCTCTTGCCTCCGGCTGGACGTTCTGCGTCGAGCCGCGCCTGCAACAATGCGCGTTCAGCGGGATTCAGCCATCCAGCGGCGCGCGGCGTATCAGGCAGATAGAAGAAAGCGATGACGCCGAGCATTATCGCCGGCAGCGCCTCGACGAAGAAGAGCCAGCGCCAACCGCTGATTCCGCCGACGCCGTCCATCGTCGAAAGAATCAGCCCCGAAAGCGGCGCGCCGACGGCGCTCGAAACGGGAACCGCGAGCAGGAAACCTGCGAGAATACGTGCGCGCTGTGCAGCAGGTATCCAATAAGTGAGATAAAGGATGACGCCCGGCGCGAAACCAGCCTCCGCCACGCCGAGCAGCAAACGCAGCGCGACGAAGCTCGTCTCGCTCCAGATGAAAGCCGTCAATGCGGCGACGACGCCCCAACTCGCCATGATGCGCGCGATCCAGATGCGCGCGCCGACGCGATGCAGAATGTAATTGCTCGGCGCCTCGAACAGACAATAGCCGATGAAGAAGACGCCGGCGGCCCAACCGAAGAACTCCGGCGTGAAGCCGAGCTCCTCATTCATCGTTAGAGCGGCAAAGCCGATGTTGACGCGATCGAGATAGGCGACGAAGAAGCCGGCGACGAGAAAGGGAATCAACCGCCGCGCGACTTTCGCCACGACGCTGTCGGCGTCGGTCTCTTCGCTTGCGGCGCGCGTGTCATTGGCGGACGGCGTCTCTGCTTTCAACACAAGCTAGGCTCGCTCGAAGCGCATGAGACGATGCCAGCGATGCTTGGCGTCGCCCGGCAGGCGTTTCAAGCCGGCGACGCTCGCCTGAGAGTCCAGGACGGATAAGGGATCTGGCTGGTCGCTCGTCGTGATGTGCTCGAAGATCGCATCCTTCTCGACCTTGGTGAGGCCAGCCCAATCGGCGTCGATCCAGGCGAGATAGCGGCGCAAATAATCGTCGAGCGTTTCGCCTTCGTCGCGCACCGTGTCAACAAGCAGGAGTAGGCCATCCGGCGCAAGGCCTCGCGCCGCGCGGCGAAAGAACGCCGCCTTCTCATCCGTCGCCAGGTGCAGAACAAAACTGCTGTGAATAGCGTCATAGGTCTTGCCGTCGCCGAGCGCCGACAGCATATCGCCATGCGCAAGCTCGACCGGGCAGGGCAATGTCTTGAGATTAGCCGCCGCAAGCGCGAGCGCGGTGTCGGAAAGATCGACGCCTTTGTAACTCGACGGGGGAACGCGCCGCAGAATGGACGCAAAGACGCTGGCGTCGCCGCAACCGAGATCAATCAGAGAAAAGCCGCGACCATCGAAGCGCGTTTTTAGCGCACGCTCGATCTCCTTGCCGAGCGCCCGATGAAACATGAAATCATTGACGACGACCTTCTTATAGGTGTCCCAAAGATCAAAAATCTCGCCGGAATATTCGGATTTGTTCGCTGCGATCATGGCAAGCAGCCTCTGTTGGATCGCTTTATTTCAGTTCGAAGCCGAGCGCGTTCAGCGCTTCGTGAATGCGATCGCGTCCGCTCATCGCCTCCGGCCCGCGCACGCGCGACAGCACTTGCCGAATCCAGCCTTGGTCAGGAAGACCCTGCTCTTTTTGGAAGTCCTTGAACTTCACGTCGAGCGTCTCGATCGCCTCGCGCTGCGCATCGCCCCAAGCATATTGCTCGCGATGAAGCACGGCCGCCTGGCCGAGGCGCGGCTTGACGGCGGCGTTGGCGGAAGGGTCGGGAACGCCAATCGCCATGCCGAAAACCGCGAAGACATGCTTCGGTAGATTCAGCTCCTTCGCTACTTCCTCCGGCTTGTTGCGCATGGCGCCGATATAGCAGCAACCGAGCCCCAGCGACTCGAGCGCCGTCACGGCGTTCTGCGCGGCGAGCGCGGCGTCGACGACGCCCGTCATGAAGATTTCGAGATAGGGCAGCGCCGCCGCGTCGCGGCCTTGTTCGCGCCCAAGATTTTCGAGCCGCGCCAGATCGCACAGCCAGACGAGGAACAGCGGACAGTCGCGAATATGCTTTTGTCCGCCAGCAAGATCGGAGAGACGAACCTTATGTGCCTCGTCTTCAACCGCGACGACGCTCCAGACCTGAAGATTCGACGAGGTCGACGCCGATTGCGCGGCGGCGACGATTGTCTCCAGCGCGCCTTCCGGCAGTTTCTCTTGCAAAAAATTGCGGTGTGAACGATGCGCGAGAATGAGATCGAGCGTGTCGTTCCACTGCTTGGGCTTGGGCGAATCGTCGCGCCGATAGCGCTCGAACATGGCCGCCGCGCCGCGCGCGTCGATACTTTCAGGACTGACGAGCTTGTTCATGGGTTTCCAAAGCAAAATGATGCGCGCCAAACGAAGCTTGGCGCGGCCTTGGAAATCAGTTTAGCAATTGCCGCCAGCGCATCCAAGAAATTTGCGGCGGCGCAATAATTCACACCCGCTTCGGCGCCAGTATCGCACGGAAGTCGTTGACATTGGTGCGCGTCGGCTTGGTCACCACAAGATCGCCGAGCTTCTCGAAAGCGGTGTAGGCGTCATTATTGGCGAAGAGCGCCTTGAGATCGATTCCAGCCTTGCGGGCGCGCTCAAAGGTATCCGCTGTCATGATCGCGCCGGCGTTGTCCTCGCTGCCGTCGATCCCGTCGGTGTCGCAGGCGATCGCCGATATGCCGCCAAAGCCTTCAAGCGCGAGCGTCAGGCCGAGCAGAAACTCCGCGTCGCGCCCGCCGCGGCCCTTGCCGCGAACGGTGACGGTCGTCTCGCCGCCGGAGATGATGGCGACCGGCGGCTCGAAGGGTTGGCCGTGAAGCGCGATCTGCTTGGCTATGCCCGCATGCACCAGCGCCACGTCGCGCGATTCGCCTTCGAGATCACCGAGAATGCAGGGCGTAAAGCCTGCGGCTTTCGCCACCGCGGCGGCCGCGTCGAGCGAACCTTGCGGCGTGGCGATCAGAATGTTCTGTACATTGTCGAAGATCGCGTCGCCGGCCTTGGGCGTTTCGCAGTCTGGCTTTTGTAAATGCGCAAGCACCGCCGCCGGCGCATCAATCTTATATTTGGCGATGACGGCGAGCGCGTCTTCGCGCGTCGTGGGATCCGGAACGGTTGGGCCGGAGGCGATGACGGAGAGATCGTCATTCGGCACATCCGAAATCATCAGCGCGACGACGCGCGCGGGCGCCGCGGCGCGGGCGAGACGCCCACCCTTGATCGCCGAGAGATGTTTGCGAACGCAATTCATCTCGGAAATATTGGCGCCGCTCTTCAACAGCGCCTTGTTGACCGCCTGCTTTTCCTCGAGCGTGACGCCTTCGGCCGGCAGCGCCATCAGCGCCGAGCCGCCGCCCGAAATCAGCGCGAGAACGAGATCGTCGGCGGTCAGCCCCTGCACTTTTAGCAAAATGCGGTTCGCCGCCTCACGGCCCGCCGCGTCAGGCACAGGATGCGAGGCTTCGATCACCTCAATCTGCTTGGTCGGCGCGCCATGCTCGTAGCGCGTGACGACAAGCCCTTCGAGCGGGCCTTTCCAATGCGCTTCGACCGCCGCCGCCATCGAGGCCGCGGCCTTGCCGGCGCCGACAACGATGGTGCGGCCCTTGGGCGGCGCGATCTTCGCCAGATGCGGCGGCAAGCAAACGGACGGCGAGGCGGCGCCGACGGCGGCGTCGAACATGGCGCGAAGAAGCTGGCGGTGGTCGTCAGACATGAAAGCGAATTCCGAATGCTGGGCGATCCACCTCCCCCTTGAGGGGGGAGGTCGGTCGCTCTCTCAGCCAAGTTTGCGCAGTCCGCGTAAACTTGCCTGCGGAGCGACCGGGAGGGGGTGAAATTCCCGGCTCGGCGTTTCATCCCACCCCGAACCGCTATCGCGGCTCGACCCTCCCCCTCAAGGGGAGGGTGAACGCCGCGCCTTACGACGCAGCCATCGCGTTGGCCTTTTCGATCAGCGCTTCCGCCATGCGGATCGACGCGATATCGATCAGGCGGCCGTCAAGAGAGACGGCGCCCTTGCCTTCCTTGGCGGCCTGCGCCATCGCCTCGAGAATGCGGCGCGCCTTGGTCACTTCCGCTTCAGACGGGGTGAACACCTGGTTCGCAAGTTCGATCTGCGAGGGATGGATCGCCCATTTGCCTTCATAGCCGAGCACGGCGGCGCGCTTAGCGGCGGCGATATAGCCGTCGGGATCACCGAAGTCGCCGAAGGGGCCGTCGATCGGGCGCAGGCCATAGGCGCGGCAGGCGACCATCATGCGCGTCTGCGCGGCATGCCACTGGTCGGCCCAGAAATAGTCGCGCGCGCCGTCCTTGTCCTTGTCGGTGAGCACGCCGTAATCCGGATTCACGCCGCCGATGACGGTGGTGCGTGCGCGGGTGGACGCTGCATAATCGGCGACGCCGAAGGACATGGCCTCGAGACGCTTCGACGACTGCGCGATGGCTTCGACATTGGCCATGCCGAGCGCGGTCTCGATCAGGATTTCGATGCCGATCCTCTTGGTGTGCTTTTTGTACTGCTCGATCTGCGTGATCATCATGTCGATCGCGTAGACGTCTGCCGGGACGCCGACCTTCGGGATCAGCACGACGTCGAGACGCGGGCAGTTCTCGAGCACGTCGACAACGTCGCGATAGCAGTATTGCGTGTCGAGACCGTTGATGCGCAGCGTCATCACCTTCTTGCCCCAGTCGATGTCGTTGAGGCCCTGGATGATGTTCTTGCGCGCCTGCTCCTTGTCGTCCGGCGCGA